>NZ_JAESPG010000007.1:0-7700 GCF_016756915.1 Pseudomonas sp. HB05 | reverse complement strand
TATCCCCGCTGGGCCGCGAAGCGGCCCCATTTGGTCATTCTGACACTCTGTGGTGTCAGGTTCAGGGCCGCTTCGCAGCCCAGCGGGGATAAATCCCCTCGCCACACTGTATTCCAAGCATTATTTGGTGTCCCTACTTGGTCTTCTTGGGAATCCGCACCAACTGCGTATCCGAGTAGATGTCATGCCAGCCACGCTTGCGCTTGTCGAACAGTGCCCAGATGAAGCCTGCGCCGACCAGCAGCAGTGATGCAATCGACACCACGAAGCGCAACAACGCCTGCCACAGGCTGATGGCCGTGCCATCGGCGTTCTGCACGCGGATGCACCACACCTGCATGCCCAGGGTCTGGCCGTTGTGGGTCCAGAACTTGGCGAAGAAGCCGAACAGCACGAAGAGCAGCACTGTGGACAGTAGCGGATCGCCGTCCAGTGCGCCGGCATCGGTGAGGACGCGCATCTTTTCTTCGCCGATGATCGCCATCTGGATCATCTTGTACGCGCCGCTGGTGACGATCAGCAGTGCCGTGCATAGTAGGAAGTCATAGAACATCGCGGCCAGGCGACGGCCCAGGCCGGCGGGGGGAAAGTCACCCTGGGGGGTGAGCACGTGTTTCGACATGACGGCCTCGAACGAAAAAGAAGCCATTTTACGGATTTATGCCCATAAAAAAGCCCCTGATATCAATCAGGGGCTTTTTAGTTTGCGAAAGCCTTAGGCTTCGGCTTGGACCTCGTCAGCCTGCATGCCTTTCTGGCCTTGCACGGCGACGAAAGTGACTTTCTGGCCTTCTTTCAGGCTCTTGAAGCCATTGCCCTGGATGGCACGGAAGTGTACGAACAGATCCGGACCGCTTTCAGGGGTGATGAAACCAAAACCTTTTTCGTCGTTGAACCACTTGACGGTACCGCTCTGACGTTGGGACATTTTCTTATTTCCTTGACGCTAAATTAATGACAGCCTCTTTCCACACGAAAGAGTACTGGGGCTGGGTTGCAGGAAAGTAAGATGACGTCGAACGGGTTGTAGCTAACTTCGTAGGCTACTGCCCAGGTCACGATCCAAGCGACCCATGCAAACACAGTGATCAAACTCTACGCCAACTTCCAACGAAAAAACAACCCCCCTCAAGAGCCCGGATTTGCTCAGCTTGCCGGTGTTTTAGATGCTTCGCCGGGGAAGGCTTATTCAAAAGGCTATTCCGATTGTTCTGTGGCGTTATAAGCCCGGTTGAATATCACTACATGCACCTTTTTATGGCGGTTGCGTTACACATTAGTGCACGTTTAACGCAGCCGCGTTACTTATAGAAACAAGCAATCAACCTCGGTAGTAGCGCTGTGGAACGAATGGCATTTTGCTTACAAGCAGAGGCACTTTTTTCCCACGCACTATGGCCCAGACTGGTGTATCCAAGGCGACGTAGGCGCTGTCCAGATAACCCATCGCCAACGGACCGCCCAGTGTCGGCCCGAAGCCGCCGCTGCACACCGTACCGATGGTCTCGCCGGCTTCGTTGACGATCTCCGCGCCTTCGCGTACTGGTGTGCGTTCCTGGGGCAGCAAGCCGACGCGTTTGCGGCTTACGCCGTTCTGTTGCTGGGCAAAGACGGTTTCAGCCCCCGGAAAGCCCCCGGCACGTGCGCCATCGGCCCGGCGGACCTTGGAGATCGCCCAGAGCAGGCTGGCTTCAATGGGCGTGGTCTCGGTGTTCATGTCGTGGCCGTAAAGACACAGGCCGGCTTCCAGGCGCAGGGAGTCTCGTGCGCCAAGACCGATGGCGGCCACCTCTGGCTCGGCCAGCAGGGCGCGGGCGAGTTTCTCCGCATCGGCCGCCGGCACGGAAATTTCGAAACCGTCTTCACCGGTGTAGCCCGAACGGCTGACAAAACAGTCCACGCCCAGCAGCGTGACGCGCTGGAACTGCATGAAGGTCATTTTTGCCACGTCCGGCGCCAGGCGCGCGAGTACGGTGACCGCGGCCGGACCTTGCAGGGCGAGCAGGGCACGGGCTTCGAACAGCGGCTCGATGCTGCACTGGCCGCCGATTTTCCCTTGCAGGTGAGCCAGGTCTTGATCCTTGCAGGCGGCGTTGACCACCAGGAACAGTTCGTCGTTGCCCAGGTTGGCGACCATCAAGTCGTCGAGGATGCCACCGTTGTCGTTGGTGAACATCGCGTAGCGCTGCATGCCCACGGGCAGATCGATGATGTCCACCGGCACCAGGGTTTCCAGTGCCTTGGCAGCATCCGCGCCGGTCAGGCGGATCTGGCCCATGTGGGACACATCGAACAAGCCGGCCTGATCACGGGTGTGCTGGTGTTCTTTCATCACGCCCAACGGGTATTGCACCGGCATGTCATAGCCGGCAAACGGCACCATGCGGGCGCCGAGTTCGAGGTGCAGCGCGTGCAGCGGGGTTTTCAACAGTTGTTCGGTGGACATATCAGCTCCTGGAAAAATGAAAGTGGCACGCATCAGCATTCGATGATGTTGACCGCCAGACCGCCGCGGGCGGTCTCCTTGTATTTGCTTTTCATGTCGGCGCCGGTCTGGCGCATGGTGCGGATGACTTTGTCGAGGGAGACGAAGTGATGGCCGTCGCCACGCATGGCCATGCGCACCGCGTTGATGGCCTTCACCGAACCCATGGCGTTGCGTTCGATGCAGGGCACCTGGACGAGGCCGCCGATGGGGTCGCAGGTCAGGCCGAGGTTGTGTTCCATACCGATTTCGGCGGCGTTTTCTACTTGCTGCACGGTACCGCCCAACACTTCGCACAATGCGCCGGCAGCCATGGAACAGGCCACGCCGACTTCCCCCTGGCAACCGACTTCAGCGCCGGAGATGGAGGCGTTTTCCTTGTACAGGATGCCGATGGCGGCGGCGGTCAGCAGGAATCGCACCACGCCATCTTCGTTGGCCCCGGGAATGAAGCGCATGTAGTAATGCAACACGGCCGGGATGATGCCCGCCGCACCATTAGTGGGCGCCGTGACGACACGGCCGCCGTAGGCGTTTTCTTCGTTGACGGCCAGGGCATACAGGTTGACCCAGTCCAGCACTGACAGCGGGTCTCGCAAGGCCGCTTCGGGGTTCTTGCACAGCTGGCGATGCAACGCGGCGGCCCGGCGCTTGACCTTCAGCCCGCCCGGCAGGATCCCTTCGTTGCGACAGCCCGCCGCTACGCAATCCTGCATTACCTGCCAGATCTTCAGCAGGCCGGCGCGCGTTTCGGCTTCGGGGCGCCAGGCGCTTTCGTTGGTCAGCATCACCTGGCTGATGGACAGGCCATAAGTGCTGCAATGGGCCAGCAAGTCTTTTGCGCTCTTGAACGGGAAGGTCAGGGGCGTGGCATCTTCGACGATACGGTCGGCGCCCGCCGCGTCTTCATCGACGACAAAGCCGCCGCCCACCGAGTAGTACTCGCGGCTGCGCACTTGCAGGCCCGCCGCATCGAAGGCGCGGAAGATCATGCCGTTGGGGTGGTACGCCAACGGCTTGCGGATCATCGCCAGATGCAATTTTTCGTTGAATTCGATGGTGTGTTCGCCAAGCAGGTTCAGGCGACCGCTGCTGCGGATCTCCTGGAGCCGGGCGGTCACTGTTTCGGTGTCCACGGTGTCGGGATGCTCTCCTTCGAGGCCCAGCAGCACGGCCTTGTCGCTGCCGTGGCCTTTGCCCGTGGCACCGAGGGAACCGTACAGCTCGACTTTGACGCTGGCAGTGGTATTGAGCAGCTCATCACGACGCAACCCTTCGACAAAACGGGCCGCGGCACGCATCGGGCCGACCGTGTGTGAGCTGGAGGGGCCGATGCCGATCTTGAACAGGTCGAACACGCTTAACGACATGGTGTTTCTCCGGTTTCTTTTTATGGGATCGACTTTGAAGATGTGACTCAGGCCCCTTGTGGGAGCGAGCTTGCTCGCGATAGCGGTGTGGCAGTCACTCAAATGACAACTGACAGTCCGCTATCGCGAGCAAGCTCGCTCCCACAAGGGATATTCGGAGGGCGGATGGACCGCCCCCCTTCATGGTCAAGCGTAGCTTTCGATCGACGGGCAGGCGCAAACCAGGTTGCGGTCGCCGAACACGTTGTCGACCCGGCCTACTGGCGGCCAGTACTTGCCTTCGATCAATGACGCTACCGGGTACACCGCCTGTTCGCGGCTGTAAGGATGAGTCCACTCGCCGACCAGTTCCGCCGCGGTATGCGGGGCGTTCTTCAGCGGGTTGTCGTCCTTGTCGAGGCTGCCGTTTTCCACCGCGCGGATTTCTTCGCGGATGCAGATCATGGCGTCGCAGAAGCGGTCCAGTTCTTCCTTGGATTCGCTTTCGGTCGGCTCGATCATCAACGTGCCGGCCACTGGGAACGACATGGTCGGGGCGTGGAAGCCGAAGTCGATCAGGCGCTTGGCGACGTCATCGACGCTGATGCCGCTGCTGTCCTTGAGCGGACGCAGGTCGAGGATGCATTCGTGGGCCACCAGGCCGTTGCTGCCGGAGTAGAGCACCGGATAGTGCTCTTCCAGGCGACGGGCGATGTAGTTGGCGTTGAGGATCGCCAGTTGCGAGGCGCGCTTGAGACCCGCGCCGCCCATCATGCGGATGTACATCCAGGTGATCGGCAGGATGCTCGCGCTGCCGAACGGCGCCGCGCACACTGCGCCTTCCTTGCGTTCCATGTTGGCGTGGCCTGGCAGGAATGGCGCCAGGTGTGACTTGACGCCAATCGGGCCGACGCCCGGGCCGCCACCGCCGTGGGGAATGCAGAAGGTCTTGTGCAGGTTCAGGTGCGAGACGTCGCCGCCGAACTTGCCTGGCGCGCAAAGACCGACCATGGCGTTCATGTTGGCGCCGTCGATGTACACCTGGCCGCCGTTGTCATGGATGATCCCGCAGATTTCGCGGATGCCTTCCTCGAACACGCCGTGGGTGGACGGGTAGGTGATCATCAGCGCGGCGAGGTGCTCGCGGTGCTCGATGGCCTTGGCGCGCAGGTCTTCGATGTCGACGTTGCCACGGGCATCGCAGGCGGTCACGACCACGCGCATGCCGGCCATGTTGGCGGTGGCCGGGTTGGTGCCGTGGGCCGAGGACGGGATCAGGCAGATGTCGCGACGGTCTTCGCCACGGCTCTGGTGATAGGCGCGGATCGCCAGCAGGCCGGCGTACTCACCCTGGGAACCGGCGTTGGGTTGCAGCGACACCGCGTCATAGCCGGTGGCGGCGCAGAGCATGGCTTCCAACTCGTCGGTCAGTTGCTGGTAACCGGCGCTCTGCTCGGCCGGGGCGAACGGGTGCAGGGCGCCGAACTCGGCCCAGGTCACCGGGATCATTTCGCTGGCGGCGTTGAGTTTCATGGTGCAGGAACCCAGCGGGATCATGGTGCGATCCAGGGCCAGGTCCTTGTCGGCGAGCTTGCGCAGGTAGCGCATCAGCTCGGTTTCGGAGTGGTAACGGTTGAACACCGGGTGCCCGAGGATCGCCGATTGGCGTACCAGCTCGGCCGGGATGCGGCTTTGCACGTTGGCGGCCAGGGCGGCGAAGTCTGGCGCGGCCTTGCCGTCGGCCAACAGGCCCCAGAGGGTTTCGATATCCGCTTGGCTGGTGGTCTCGTCCAGGGACAGGCCAACACGCTCAGCGTCCACCACGCGCAGGTTGATGCGCTGGGCACGGGCCTTGTCGTGCAGGGCGGCGGTTTGCGCGCCGGTGTGCAGGGTCAGGGTGTCGAAGAAGCTCTCCTGCTCGACGCTCAGGCCCAGCGCGCCCAGGCCCTTGGCGAGGATCGCGGTCAGGTGATGGATGCGGTTGGCGATTTGCACCAGGCCTTTGGGGCCGTGGTACACGGCGTACATGCTAGCGATGTTGGCGAGCAGTACTTGGGCGGTGCAGATGTTGCTGGTGGCTTTCTCGCGGCGGATGTGTTGCTCGCGGGTCTGCATCGCCAGGCGCAGGGCCGGCTTGCCGAAGCGGTCCACGGAGACGCCGACCAGGCGGCCCGGCATGTCGCGCTTGAACGCATCCTTGGTGGAGAAGTACGCCGCATGCGGACCGCCGAAACCCAGCGGCACGCCGAAGCGCTGGGCGCTGCCGATGGCGACGTCGGCACCGAATTCGCCCGGAGGCGTCAGCAGGGTCAGGGCCAGCAGGTCAGCGGCGACGGCCACCAAGGCGTTGGCGGCGTGGAAGCGTTCGGTCAGTTCGCGATAGTCGAACAAGTCGCCATTGCTGGCCGGGTATTGCAACAGCGCGCCGAAGAAGGCGCTGACGTCGCTCAGTTCACGCTCATCGCCCACGACTACGTCGATGCCCAGGGGCTCGGCACGGGTGCGCAGCACGTCGAGGGTCTGCGGGTGGCTGTGCACGGAGGCGAAGAAGGCGTTGCTGCCCTTGTTCTTGCTCAAGCGCTTGCAGAAGGTCATGGCTTCGGCGGCGGCGGTGGCTTCGTCGAGCAGGGAGGCGTTGGCGATCGGCAGGCCGGTGAGGTCGCTGATCAGGGTCTGGAAGTTCAGCAGCGCTTCGAGACGGCCCTGGGAAATTTCTGGCTGGTACGGGGTGTAGGCGGTGTACCAGGCCGGGTTTTCCAGCAGGTTGCGCAGGATCGGTGCCGGCGTGTGGCAGTTGTAGTAGCCCTGGCCGATGTAGGTCTTGAACAGTTGGTTCTTGGCGGCGATGGTCTTGATCGAAGCCAGTGCGTCGGCTTCGCTCTGGCCGTCGCCCATGTCCAGCACGCTGGTGCCCTTGATGCTTTCCGGGATGACGCTGGCGCTCAGGGCCTCCAGGGAGTCGTAGCCCAGGCGCTCGAGCATGGCTTGCTCGTCGCTGGCACGCGGGCCGATGTGGCGCGCGATGAATTCGTTGGCAGTGCCGAGATTAACAGTCATGTGGCGCTCCTCAGGCTTCGGCGTTGGCTTTGATCAGGCGGTCGTAGGCGTCTTGATCCAACAGCTTAGCCACTGCGTCGGCGTCGGTCGGTTTAAAACGGAAGAACCAGCCTTCGCCCATCGGATCTTCATTGACCAGTTCCGGGCTGCCGTCGAGTTGGCCGTTCACTTCCAGCACTTCACCGTCCAGGGGCATGTACACGCCGCTGGCGGCCTTGACCGATTCCACGGTGGAGGCTTCGGCGCCTTTGGCATAGGCCTGCAACTCAGGCAGTTGTACAAAAACCACGTCGCCCAATGCGTTCTGCGCAAATGCGGTAATGCCTACTGTGACGGTGCCGTCGGCTTCGGCGCGCAGCCATTCGTGATCTTCAGTAAAACGCAACTCGCTCATGGAAACTCCTGGGGCCAGATTTCGTCTGGTGGACGCGAAGAAGGCGCGGGGCTTGGCCCGGCCGAATGGCTATACCCTTAGCAAGAACGTGGCCAATGTTTAAAAGTCTTTGTATATCAATGGAATGGCGGTTTTTCCAAGGCGCTCGGCATCTCAAGCTGTAGCGAAATCGCTACAGCTTGGAGGCTGGAAAAAATCGTTGTGGGATCAAAGTCTTGCACAGTGCTGGTTAGCGCCGGGTGTAGCGATATCGTTCCGCTGTAGCGCTTTCAGTACAGGTGGAGGTCGTTTTTGACGCTACTTTCGAATGCAACACAAGAATCCCTGTGGGAGCGGGCTTGCTCGCGAAGACGGTGTGTCAGCTAATTGGATGTCGACTGGCACACCGCTTTCGCGAGCAAGCCCGCTCCCACAT
>NZ_JAESPG010000006.1:0-263281 GCF_016756915.1 Pseudomonas sp. HB05 | reverse complement strand
GTGGTGGGGGGGCCCCCGCCGCGCCCCCCCGCCCCCCCCCGCCCCGCCCCCCCCCCCCCCCCCCCCCCCCCCCCCCCCCCCCCCGCTCCCACATGGACCGAGTAAAACTAGGGCTTGTTGGAGATCCCGTACTTGCGCAACCGATGGGCAATCGCCGTATGAGAGGTTTGCAGGCGGCTGGCGAGCTGGCGGGTGGAGGGGTAGTTGACGTAGAGGCTTTCGAGCAGGTGCTTCTCGAAGCTTTCCACGGCCTGTTCCAGGCTTTCGACTTCCACATCGCCCTGGCGCGCCACGGAGGTGCCGGCGATGTCCAGGTCGCCGATGTCCACCAGGCTGCTTTCGCAGATGGCGGCGGCGCGGAAGATCACGTTCTGCAATTGCCGTACGTTGCCCGGCCAGCGGTTGCCCAGCAACGCCGGGTAAGTGCCGGGGGCGAGGCGGCAGACCGGGCGCTGGATCTGCGCGCAGGCCTGCTGCATGAAATAACGCGCCAGTAGCAGGATGTCCTGGCCACGTTCACGCAGCGGTGGGACTTCGACGTTGAGCACGTTCAGGCGATAGAACAAGTCTTCGCGGAACGAGCCTTCGCTGACCATCTTCTCCAGGTTGCGGTGGGTGGCGCTGAGAATCCGCACGTTGACCTTGATCTCTCGGTCGCCACCGACCCGGCGGAAGCTGCCATCGTTCAAGAAGCGCAGCAGCTTGGCTTGCAGATACGGCGACATCTCGCCGATTTCATCGAGGAACACCGTGCCCTGGTTCGCCAGTTCCATCAGCCCCGGCTTGCCACCGCGTTGGGCTCCGGTGAAGGCACCGGGGGCGTAGCCAAACAGTTCGCTTTCGGCCAGGTTTTCCGGCAGCGCGGCGCAGTTCAGGGCCAGGAACGGTGCGCCGTGGCGGGCGCTGATGGCGTGGCAAGCCCGGGCCACCAGTTCCTTGCCGGTGCCGGTTTCGCCCTGGATCAGCAGCGGCGCGTCCAGCGCCGCGACCCGTTGTGCCCGCGCCTTGAGGGTGCGGATCGCCGGGGATTCGCCCAGCAATGCGTCAAAGCCTTCGGCGTGATCGTGATGCAGCGCCGACAGGCGTTCACCGATGCGGTTCGGCTGGTAGAGCGTCAACAGCGCGCCGGCATCGGTGATGGGGGTGGCGTCCAACAACAAGGTCTGGCCGTTGAGGGTGATTTCCCGCAGCGGCAAGCGAAAGCCGTTTTCCAGCAAGGCGTCCAGCAGCGCGGCGTCGCCGAACAGCTCGGCCACGCTTTGCCCGGCCGGTTCGCGTCCGTACAGGGCGATCAGCGCCGGGTTGGCCAACAGCACCTTGCCGGCGCTGTCGAGGGCCAGCACCGGGTCGGTCATCGCCGCGAGCAAGGCATCGAGCTGCAAGTGCCGACGCTGGCCCGGCAGGATGTCCACCACGGTGACCGACTCTACGCCGCGCACACTGAACAGTGCCTCGCGCAACTCGTCGAGCACCTGCGGGCTGAGGGTCGGGGCGTCGATGTAGACGTTGGGCGGCACCATCTCCACCGCATCCAGATTGAGATTGCGCCCACCGAGCAAGGCCAGGACTTCCTGGGTGATGCCGACGCGGTCGATGAAGCTGACGTGGATACGCATGGGGCGGTTTTGGGTTCTGGAGTGCGGAGGGTGGCAAGTATGCCTTGGGGCGGGCTATTGGTGAAATCCCGGCGCAGCCTTGAGGCTGTACAGAGATCCCCTGTGGGAGCGAGCTTGCTCGCGATGGCTGAGTGTCAGCCACCCTTTTATTGACTGATACACCGCTATCGCGAGCAAGCTCGCTCCCACAAAGGTTCCCGCAGAGGTAGCTACAACCCCACATCCCACTCCGGCGTCTCGGGAAACCTGAGCACCAGGAAATCCAGCAAGCTGCGCAGCGCCGCCGGCATGTGCTTGCGCGACGCATACACCGCATACATGTTCATCCGGCGCGGTTCGGCGTGGGCGAGCAGGCGTACCAGTTCGCCGCTCTGGATATGAGGACCGGCCTGGTAGCTCGGCAGCATCGCCACGCCCGCGCCGGCTATCGTGGCCTGGAGCAAGGTGCTGGCTTCGTTGGCGCTGATGTTGCCTTGCACCGGCACCGAGACCTGTTCGCCGTCCTGCTCGAAATGCCACAGGCTCTTGCCGACGTACGAATGGGTCAGGCAGTTGTGCCGGCCCAGGTCTTCCACTCGCTGCGGTGTCGAGTGTTCCCGCAGATAGCGCGGGGCGGCGCAGATGACTGAGCGGCAAACCGTGAGGCGCCGGGCAATCAGGTTCGGGTCGAGGTCGTTGCTCATGCGGATCGCCAGGTCGATGCGTTCGTCCACCAGGTTGACGGTGCGGTCGAGCATTTGCAGGTCAACGCTCACGCCTGGGTAGCGCTGGACGTATTCGGCAATCGCGCTCGCCAATTGCGACTGACCGAACGAGGGGCTGGCGCTGATGCGCAGCATGCCCCGTGGCGCGTCTTCCGGCGTGCTGACGGCCGCTTGCATGTCGCCGGACAGCTCCAGCATCTGTCGGCAGCGCGGCAGGATCTCCGTCCCAGCGGCCGTCAGGCTCAGCTTGCGGGTGGTGCGGTGCATCAATCGGGCGCCGACCCAATCCTCCAGCTCCGCCAGGTAACGCGACACCACCGGCCGCGACAGGTCCAGATGCTCGGCCGCCGCGGATTGGCTACCCAGGTCCACCACGGTGACGAACACCCGCATTGCTTGTAGACGATCCATGATTTGCCCGATTTCAGAAACAAACTATGTTCCAGCATCGCATTTTTTGTAATGAGTTTGGCAACTAAGCTCCGTTCATTCCCTTGCGGGCCTTTGCACAACGGAGCACCTCATGACCGGTTTCACCCCCATCAAACACTTGTTGCTGGCGACCGCGGCGCTGGTCTTCACGGCCCAGGCCTGGGCCGCCGACTTGACGCTGGATGTCTATAACCCCGGCGCGGCGGCAATCTTCCCAGTGACATCGGTATTGGTCAGCGGTGAAAAGGAGGCGATCCTTGTGGACGCGCAGTTCGGCAAATCCCAAGCCGAACAGCTCGTCGAAAAAATCCGCGCCAGTGGCAAGCGGTTGACCACGATCTATATCAGCCACGGCGACCCCGACTACTATTTCGGCCTGGAAACCCTGGTGGCCGCTTTCCCTGAAGCCAAAGTCTTCGCATCCGCGCCGACCGTCGAGCACATCAAGGCCACTGCCGACGGCAAGTTGAAATATTGGGGGCCGATCCTGAAGAGCGATGCGCCGTCCAAGACGTTCGTGCCCCAAGTGCTCAAGGGCGACAGCCTGACGCTGGAAGGCAAGCGCTTGCAGATCGTCGGCCTCGAGGGTCCGCAGCCAGACCGCAGCTTCGTGTGGATTCCATCGATCAAGACCGTGGTCGGCGGCGTGGTGGTGGCGGAGAACATTCATGTCTGGATGGCTGATACCCAGACGCCCAAGTCCCACAAGGATTGGTTGGCGACGCTGGACAGCATTGAAAAGCTGCAACCGGCCACTGTGATTCCCGGCCATTACCTGGGCGAAAGTGCCCGCTCCCTGGCTCCGGTGCGCTTTACCGCCGGTTACATCAAGGCCTTCGACGAAGAAACCGCCAAGGCCAAGGATTCCGCCGCGTTGATCGCCGCCATGAAACTACGCTATCCGGACCTGGGGGAAGACAGTTCCCTGGAGCTCAGCGCCAAGGTGGCGAAGGGCGAGATGAAGTGGTGACAGCCGAACTTTGATCTGAACACTTTTGTGGCGAGGGGATTTAGCGAAACGTCGCACCGCCCCGCTGGACTGCGCAGCGGTCCCCTGATCCATCAATCGCTGCGATTTATCAGGCCGGACGCAGGGGGTTGCTTCGCAACCCAGCGGGGATAAATCCCCTCGCCACAAGAGCTTGTATTTCTGATATCGCTAATTCACTGGAGAATCACATGAGCAAAATCGCAATCATCGGCGCCACCGGCCGCGCTGGCAGCCAACTGTTGGAAGAGGCCCTGCGCCGTGGTCACAGCGTGACGGCCATCGCTCGCAACACCGCAAAGATCGGCGAACGGGCCGGCGTGGTCAGCAAGCAATTGGACGTACTGGACAGTGAGGCATTGATCGCCGCTGTCGCCGACCATGACGTGGTCATCAGCGCCGCGCACTTTGCCACCGTGCCGGCCGACAAAATCATCGCTCCTGTGAAGGCCGCCGGGGTCAAGCGCCTGCTGGTGGTCGGCGGTGCCGGTTCGTTGCTGCTGCCGGATAACAGCCGTGTGATCGACAGCGATGGCTTCCCTGAGGAATACCTGGCCGAAGCCACGGCCGGTGCCTTGTTCCTGGATGTGCTGCGCAACGAACAGGACCTGGACTGGACGTTTCTTTCACCCTCGGCGGAGTTCGTCGAAACCGAACGCACCGGCGAGTTCCGCGTCGGCAAGGACCACCTGCTGTTCGATAATACCGGGCGCAGTTGGATCAGCTTTGCCGACTATTCCATTGCGATGATCGATGAGGTCGAGACACCGCAGTTTTCGCGGACACGGTTTACCGTCGGTTATTAATCACAAGGATCAGCCGTGAAGCCGCACCCAGACGCTGACCAGCACCGTCGCCGCCATCAGCCAGGCCACGGCAGCGACGGCCAATGAGGCTTCGAGGCGCATCCGGTCGACCATCACGTACAGCGTCGCGAGATAGACGAAGTACGGAATGATCGACCACATGCCGAACACGATCGTGGTCTTCAGGTCATCGACCGAACGGCCCTTGCCGACGATGTAATGGGCGATCAGCGCAAAGGTCGGGAACAGGGGCACCAGCCCGGCAATGTAGTAATTCCTGGTCTTGGCCAGCATTGCCAGGATGACCACCACGGCTGCACCTAGCGCCGCTTTGAAAATCAGATCCACTGGTTACCGTCCGGTTGATTAATGGCTCAGGCCATATTTTTTGACTTTGTCGAACAGCGTGGTCTTGGCCATGCCCAATTCCTGGCTGGCCTGGGTCAGGTTGCCACCGCTGCGTTGCAATGCGTCCATCAGCAGGTTGCGTTCGAAGGCCTCCACCGCTTCGGCGAAAGCCAGGCCCTGGGTGCCACTGCTGGCACCTGATTTCTTGAAGGCCGGCAGGCCGAGGGCGTAGCGTTCGGCGACGTTGCGCAGTTCGCGCACGTTGCCCGGCCAATCGTGGCTCATCAGGTTCGACAGGGTCTGGTTGTCCAGCTCCGGCACGGTACGGTCGAAGCGCAGGGATGATTGGCGCAGGAAATGTTCGAACAACTGCAGGATGTCCTCGCGTCGCTCGCGCAGGGGCGGCAGCTCCAGCGTCACGACGTTGAGACGGTAATACAGGTCGCTGCGGAACTGTCCGGCCCGGCCCATTTCGTCGAGGTCGGACTTGGTGGCAGCGATCACCCGGCAATCCACGGCCACGCTCTGGTTCGAACCCAGGCGCTCGAGGGTGCGTTCCTGCAAAACACGCAGTAGCTTGATCTGCAGGGGCAGGGGCATGCTTTCCACTTCATCGAGAAACAGCGTGCCGCCGTCGGCGTGTTCGATCTTGCCGATCCGACGCTTGCCGGCGCCGGTGAAGGCGTTGGCCTCGTGGCCGAAGATCTCGCTTTCGAACAGGTTTTCCGGCAGCCCGCCGCAGTTCAGCGCGACGAACTGTTTGTCGTGGCGCCGGCTGAAGTCATGCAGGCAGCGGGCGACCAGTTCCTTGCCGGTACCGGTTTCGCCTTCGATCAGCACATTGGCCGAGGTGTCGGCAACATTGGCAATCAACGCCCGCAGGTGTTGCATGGCCGGCGAGCGACCGATGATCCGGCCTTCGAGGGAATCGCGTTCGGCCAACTGCCGGCGCAACGATGAGACTTCCCGGGCCAGGCCGCGCTGTTCAAGGGCTCGACGGGCGACATCCACCAGGCGTTCGGGAGAGAACGGTTTCTCCATGAAGTCATAGGCGCCTTTCTGCATGGCGTCGACGGCCATGGAAATGTCGCCGTGACCGGTGATCAACACCACCGGCAGGCGACTGTCCCGCGCCTTGAGGCGGGTGAGCAATTCCAGGCCATCGATGCCCGGCAAGCGGATGTCGCTGATGACGATACCGGCGAAATCATCGCCGACTTGTTCCAGCGCCTCTTCGGCACTGCCCACGCCGATGCACGGAATGTCTTCCAGGCTCAAGGCCTGCTGGCAGCCCAGCAGGACATGGGGATCGTCCTCGACGATCAGTACGCTCAGGTCATTGTTCATAGCGGCTCGGCAGGAGGAAGGCTTACCAACGGCAAACTGAGGATGAACGTGGTTCCACCGCCATCCGGATGCTCGACGCCCAGGTGTCCGCCCGCGGCGGCGCACAGGCTCGCCGAAAGCGTCAGGCCCAGCCCCAGGCCTTGTTCGCCGGGTTTGGTGGTGAAAAACGGTTCGAAAAGATGCTTGCGGGCCTCCGGGTCGATGCCATGGCCATTGTCCCGTACCCGCAGGCGATATTTGCCGTCGCTGGTCTTGCCTTCGAGCCATAGCGTCGGCTCGGGCTGGGCTTGCATGGCGTCCAGGGCGTTGCCGATCAGGTTCACCAGGATCTGTTCCAGGCGCGTCTGGTCGATTTGCACCTGGACGTCATCGAAACCGGAATGTATCTGGATCGCCCGGTTTTCCAGGCGTCCGCCCAGCAGTTGCAGCGCGGCTTCGACAGCCTTGCCCAGGCTCGCGCGGCCCTTGTCATCGCCGCGCCGGGCAAAGGCGCGCAGGCTGGCGGTGATGCGGCCCATGCGGTCGATCAATTCATTGATGGTCTTGAGGTTGGCGCTGGCAACGTCCAGCTGGCCGCGCTCCAGGAAGCGCACGGTGTTGCCTGACAAGGTGCGCAGGGCGGCCAACGGCTGGTTGAGTTCATGGGCGATGCTGGTGGACATCTGGCCGATGGCCGCCAGTTTCCCGGCCTGTACCAACTCGTCCTGGGCCCGGCGCAACGTCTCTTCGGCCTGCCGTCGTTCACGGATCTGACCCTTGAGCCGTTCATTGCTGGCCCGCAGGTCGGTGGTGCGTTCGGTAATCCGACGTTCGAGCTGGTTGTTCGCCTCTTGCAGCGCCTCGCGGGCGGCGAGGCGGGTGGCGATGACTTTGCGCCGCTCGTTCCAGGCGATCAACAAAAAGGCCACCAGGGCAAAGGCAACGGCCACCAGGATGCCTTGGTTGATCGCTTGGCGGCGCAGGTCGTCGAGTGGGGTCAGCAGGGTGAAGTTCCACGGTGTGTCGCTCAACGGCCGGGTTTGCGAGAGATAGCTGGTGGCCTGCTGGTCGGCCTTGATCTCGGTGTTGGCGGGGAAGGTCAGTTTCTCCATCCCTTCGGTGAGGTGTTCTCGTGCCAGGGGAATCAGCTCGTTCAGCGGGAACCAGTAATATTGTAGGCTGCGAGCCAGGCGTTCCTTGGTTTCGTCGCTCAGAGGACGCACCGACTTGAGCCGTCGCGCCGGGTCGCTGGACAGGATGATGATGCCGTTTTCGTCGCTGACGAAGGCTTCCAGGCGTGCTCGCTGCCAGCGTTCTTCCATGGCTTCGAGGCGAACCTTGACCACAGCCACGCCGATGATCTTGCCTTGTTCCTCCAGGCCATGGGCCAGGTAGTAACCCGGTTCGCCATTGGTGCTGCCGATGCCATAGAAACGCCCTGGCTGGCCACGCACGGCGTTCTGGAAATAGGCACGGAAGGACAGGTCTTCACCCAGGTAACTGTCGACATCGCGCCAGTTGCTGGTGGCCATGACCCGGCCGGTGGTGTCCATCACGTAGATGGCCCGGCTGCGGCTGCGCCGGTTGAGGCCTTCGAGGTATTCGTTGACGGTCTTGCGATGCTCAGGCGTCGGGTCGTCGAGCAGTTGCGAGACACTCGATTCAAGCTCCAGCAGGCTGGGCAGGTAGGTGTACTTGCTGATCTCGCTCTCGACTGCGCGGGCATGCAGCTCCAACTGGCGTTCGCCATTCTCGGCCAGGCCGCGAATGCCGTAGCGCTCGCTGATCCAGAAGCCGAGGTAGCCCAGGCCGACCATCAGGGCGATGATCAACGGCGGCAGGAACAGATGGCGGATCAGACGGGGTTTCACGGCGAGTGATGGCGGCGCGGCGCGATAAAGGGTGGGGTCGCATTTCATCACAGAAGCCTTGGGTCAACCACAACACAAATCGACAAGCCAACTCCGAGCCCGCCGTGGGTGCGGGCTTGCTCGCGAAGGCGGTGTATCAGCCACATTGATGTTGAATGTGCTGCCCTCTTCGCGAGCAAGCCCGCTCCCACAGTAGGAGGCGGTGTTTTTAGTGCTGCAGGATCTTCTCGAGGAAATGCTGCGCACGTTCGGAGCGGGCACTGATGTCGCCGAAGAACTCTTCTTTAGGGCAGTCTTCGATGATCTGGCCCTGATCCATGAAAATCACCCGGTTCGCCACTTTGCGGGCGAAGCCCATTTCGTGGGTCACGCACATCATGGTCATGCCTTCGTGGGCCAATTGCACCATCACATCGAGCACTTCGTTGACCATTTCCGGGTCGAGGGCCGAGGTCGGTTCGTCGAACAGCATCACCACCGGGTCCATCGCCAGCGCCCGGGCAATCGCCACGCGCTGCTGCTGGCCGCCGGAGAGCTGGCCCGGGTGCTTGTGGGCGTGGGCGGACAAGCCGACGCGTTCAAGCAATTGCAGGCCTTTCTTGGTGGCTTCTTCCTTGCTGCGGCCCAGCACCTTGATCTGCGCGATGGTCAGGTTCTCGGTGATGGTCAGGTGCGGGAACAGTTCGAAATGCTGGAACACCATGCCCACGCGTGAACGCAGTTTCGGCAGGTTGGTCTTCGGGTCGGCGATCGACGTGCCATCGACCACGATGTCGCCTTTCTGGAACGGTTCCAGGGCGTTTACGCACTTGATCAGCGTGGACTTGCCCGAACCCGACGGCCCGCACACCACCACAACCTCGCCTTTGCTGACCTCGGTGCTGCAATTGGTCAGTACCTGGAAGTCCCCATACCACTTGTTGATGTTCTTGATAGAGATCATACGGCGAACCTTTTTTGCAGACGCTTGACCAGCAGCGAGGCGGCAAAGCTGATTGTGAAGTACACGAGACCTGCGATGATCAGGAACTCATTGGAGCGGCCGATGATGTCGCCATTGGCCCGCGAAGCATTGAGGAAGTCCACCAGGCCGACCGTGTAGACCAGCGAGGTGTCCTGAAACAGGATGATGCTTTGTTGCAGCAACAGCGGGGTCATCTTGCGAAACGCCTGGGGCAGGATGATCAGGCGCATGACCTGGCCATAATTCATGCCCAATGCCTGTGCCGCGCCCATCTGGCCCTTGGGGATCGACTGCACGCCGGCCCGGACAATTTCACAGAAGTACGCCGCCTCGAACATCATGAACGCCACGACGCAGGAGCCGAACGCGCCGATGGGAGTGTCCTCGCCGGTGATCCAGCGCAGCACGAACGGCACCGCCAGGTAGAACCAGGTGATGACCAGCAGCAACGGGATCGAGCGGAAGTAGTTGACGTAGGCGCCAGCGATGTTGGAGATCAGCTTGTTGTGGGACAGGCGCATCAGCGCCAGGATCGTCCCCAGGATGATCCCGCCGACGACGCCCAGGGCCATCAGCTTGAGGGTCATCACCATGCCGTTCCACAAGCCGGGAATGGCCGGGATGATGCCTGTGAAGTCGAATTCCATTATTTACCCCCCACGGAGATCAGGCCGGGCACCGCGACTTTCTTCTCGACCATGCGCATGAGCAGCATCAGGCTCATGTTCAGGGTGAAGTAGATCAGCGTCGCCAGGGTAAAGGCTTCGAACAGGTTGGCCGAGAACTCGGCGGTCTGCTTGGTCTGCGCGAGCAGCTCCATCAGGCCGATCAGCGAGGCCACGGAGGAGTTCTTGAAGACGTTGAGGAACTCGGAGGTAAGCGGCGGAATGATGATCCGGTAGGCCTGGGGCAGCAGCACGTTCCAATAGATCTGCGGCAGCTTGAAGCCCATGGCACGGGCAGCGGATTCCTGGCCGCGTGGCAGCGCCTGGATACCGGTGCGTACCTGTTCGCAGACCCGTGCGGCGGTGAACAGGCCCAGGCAGACGACAACGCTCAGGTAGGCCGAGGTGGTCGGGTTCAGGTCCTGTTTGTACCACTCCTGCATATCGGCGGGCAGCAGGTCCGGTACCAGGAAGTACCAGATGAACAGCTGAACCAGCAGCGGCACGTTACGGAAAAGCTCCACGTAGCAAGTGGCGATACCCGACACCAGCCGGTTCGGCACGGTGCGCATCACACCCAGGATCGAACCCAGCAGAAGGGCGATGATCCAGGCGACGACGGCGATGGCGATGGTCCAGCCCAGGCCGGCCACGTACCAGTCGAGATAAGTCTCGCTGCCCACGCCGGTGGACTTGAAGAACACGCCCCAGTCCCAGTTGTAATTCATTAGGGTCTCCCCTCAGATCGTTCGATATACAAATGCCCGCCTGGGGAAACTCCGTTCCCGCCCGGCTTGGAGGGCCAGGCACACGCGATCGGCTCGACAGCCACCGGTTCGAGTGTTTCCAGATTTGCCAGCAGGGAATGACCATCCCCTGAAAGGGCCGGGCCCCTTCAGGAGATAAGGTTAGTCAGAAATCAGGATTTCTTTTCGTCAGCCGCTTTGTCGGTCGGGTTGGCGATCAGCTTCTTGAGTTCTTCGCTCATCGGGAAGTTGAGGTTCAGGCCTTTTGGCGGGATAGGTTGCATGAACCATTTTTCGTAGATCTTGTTGATCTCGCCCGAGGCGTAGGTGGCCTTGATGGCGTCATCGACAGCCTTTTTGAACGGCTCGTCGCCCTTGCGCACCATGCAGCCGTAGATTTCGTAGGACTGTGGAGTACCGGTAACGGCCCAGTCATCGGCCTTCTTGGCCTTGGCGGCTTCGCCAGCGAGCAGGGCGTCGTCCATCATGAACGCGACGGCCCGGCCCGATTCCAGCATCTGGAAGGACTCGCCGTGGTCTTTGGCCGAGATGACGTTCATGCCCATTTGCTTGTCGGCGTTCATCGCCTTGAGCAAGCGCTCGGACGTGGTGCCGGCGGTGGTCACGACGTTCTTGCCCTTGAGGTCGTCGAAATCCTTGTACTTGGAATCTTTCTTGGACAGCAGCTTGGTGCCGATCTCGAAGATGCCAACGGAGAAGGCGACTTGCTGCTGGCGCTCGACGTTGTTGGTGGTGGAGCCGCACTCCAGGTCCACGGTGCCGTTCTGCACCAGCGGGATACGGGTTTGCGAGGTGACCAGGTTGTACTTGACCTGCAGGTTCGGTACGTCGAGCTCTTTCTTCAGGGCTTCGACGACTTTCAGCTGGATGTCATGGGAGTAGCCGACCGGCTTGCCGGAAGCGTCCGCGATGTAGGAAAACGGAATGGAGGCGTCGCGGTGACCGAGCGTGATGACGCCGGACTCTTTGATCTTTTTCAACGTGCCGGTCAGTTCGGCTGCGAAGACCGGAGTGCTGATCAGAGCGGCAGCAATGGCTGCGCCCAGGAGATGGGGAACGATGCGCATCGATGTTTCCTCGACATTGTTTTTTTTGTATTTGGCCGGTTCACCGGCCCTGAGTGCGTCGAATGCCTGGCAGCTCCTGTTGTGTTGGCGTAACAGGCGTTCGTCTCGAGGAGTGTAGAGCATGAGTCGTGCCAAGCCAGTGGCTTGGTGCTATCTGGCTGTTTTTAAAGGAAATTAATGTTTTGTTTCAGCTTTTTTAAGCGTTGTTTATCCGGTTTGCCGAACTGACTGCCGGGTCGTGTTCGGAAAACCGAATTCCTCACGGGCTTCTCGATCCTTGTGGGAGCGGCCTTGCTCGCGAAAGCGGTCCATCTATAACGATGATGTAGAAGGTGCCGCCGTCTTCGCGAGCAAGCCCGCTCCCACAAGTCCATGACGGATTACAGACAATAAAAAGCCCCTGAATCGCCGGATTTCAAGGGCTTTTGGTTTAGCGGGTTACGTTCAGGCCGCTTCGATCTTGCGGCGGTTGTGCTCGACCTTGTCCAGGTACTGCTGAAGCTTCCCCTGCTCGGCCGCAGTGGTGAACAAGCCCAGCTTGCTGCGGCGCCACAGGATGTCCTGGGCATCGACTGCCCATTCATCGCTGCACAGGTAATCGACTTCCCGGGTGTAGAGGCCGGCGCCGATGTGTTCACCCATATCGGCCAGGCTGTGCACGCCCTCGAGCATGCGCCAGGTTCGGCTGCCATAGGTCGTGGCCCAGCGGCGGGCGATGTCGGTTGGCAGCCAGTCGAACTTGTCGCGGATCGCCGAGCACAGCGCCTGTGGCGTGGTCATGTTTTCACCGCCGGGGAGGGCCTCGACGGCGGTCCAGCTTGGGCGCATCTGTGTGAAGTAAGGGGCCAGTTGCGCCATGGCCGATTCGGCCAGTTTGCGGTAGGTGGTCAGTTTGCCGCCGAACACCGACAGCAACGGCGCCTCTTCGCCGCCCCCGGACAGTGCGAGGGTGTAGTCCCGGGTCACGGCGGAAGGGTTGTCGGACTCGTCGTTGCACAGCGGGCGGACGCCGGAATAACTGTGCAAGATATCCTCGCGGCTGAGCTGTTTCTTGAAGTGCGCATTGACCACTTTCAACAAGTAGTCGGTTTCGCCTTCGGTAATCGTTACTTTCGCCGGATCGCCCGTGTACTCGCGGTCAGTCGTGCCGATCAAGGTAAATTGGTTCAAGTAGGGAATGGTGAAGACGATGCGCTGGTCCTCGTTCTGGAGAATGTGCGCGTGCTCGCCTTCGTAGAGTTTCGGCACGATCAGGTGGCTGCCCTGGATCAGGCGGATGCCGTAGGGCGACTCCATCTTCAGGTCATCCCGAATGAACTTGGCCACCCACGGGCCGGCGGCGTTGACCAATGCCTTGGCGTGGATCGAAAACAGGCTGCCGTCGGCACGTTCCAGGTGCAAATGCCACAAGCCCTTGCTGCGGCGAGCGTTGATGCAGCGGGTCCGGGTATGGACATGCGCACCTTTCTCCCGGGCGGCCATGCCATTGAGCACTACCAGCCGTGCGTCGTCGACCCAGCAGTCGGAATATTCGAAGCCTTTGGTGATCTCGCTTTTCAAGGCGCTGTCGGCGCCGAACTTCAAGCTCTTGGAGCCGGCGAGTTGTTCACGCTTGCCCAGGTGATCGTAGAGAAACAAGCCGGCGCGAATCATCCAGGCCGGACGCAGGTGCGGGCGATGGGGCAGGACGAAGCGCATCTGCTTGACGATGTGCGGGGCCTTGGCCAGCAGCACTTCGCGTTCGGCCAGGGCTTCACGCACCAGACGGAATTCATAATGTTCGAGATAGCGCAGGCCGCCATGAATCAGCTTGCTGCTGGCCGATGAGGTATGGCTGGCCAAGTCGTCCTTTTCGCAAAGGAACACCGAAAGACCGCGACCGGCAGCGTCCGCGGCAATCCCCACGCCATTGATCCCGCCGCCAATGACGGCGATGTCGTAGATCTCGGCGATAGGGGGCGTAGGCAAGGTGGAAGTGGGCATCGGCTGGCCTCGGGCTCTTTTCGAAATATTTGAATTCGAACATTTATGTTCATTTGCGAAAATACTAGCCCATAAGCACGGCCGCAGCCAGTCGAATTCGATTGAAAATACTGATCGAAGGGGGCTGAAAGGAAAATTTTCGAACACGAAGGGTGGGGATGTGGGTGGAAGTGCTTTTGTGGCGAGGGGATAAATTCCCTCGCCACAGGAACTGGATACAGGGGGCGGAGCTAGACCACTTCCAGCCGAATCTTGTGCTGGCTCAACAACTGCGCCAGGGCTGGCACCGGTTGCTGGTCGGTCACCAGGCAATCGATCAGGCTGATCGGGCCCAGGCGAACCATGGCGTTGCGCCCGAATTTGCTCGAGTCCGCCGCCAGCAATACCTGTCGGGCATTGGCGATGATGGCTTGGGATACCCGCACTTCCTGGTAGTCGAAGTCCAGCAGGCTACCGTCTTCATCGATTCCGCTGATGCCCACCAGGGCGAAGTCGACCTTGAACTGGTTGATGAAATCGACGGAGGCCTGGCCCACCACGCCGCCGTCGCGTCGTACATTGCCGCCGGCGATCAGGACTTCGAAGTCGTCCTTGGCGCTGAGGATCGACGCTACGTGCAGGTTGTTGGTGATGACCTTGAGATGATTGTGATTGAGCAGCGCCCGAGCGATGGATTCGGTGGTGGTGCCGATGTTGATGAACAACGAGGCGTGGTCGGGAATCTGTGCAGCGATCGCCTCGGCGATGCGTTGTTTCTCATCGCGCATCTGATCGGCGCGCATGGCGTAGGCGGTGTTTTCCACGCTTGAATCATAGGCGGCGCCGCCGTGGTAGCGGCGCAGCAGGTTCACTTCCGCCAGTTGATTGATGTCGCGGCGAATGGTCTGTGGGGTAACGACGAATAATTGCGCCATTTCCTCGATGCTGACATAGCCGCGTTCGCGGACAAGCTCGAGGATTTGTTGCTGGCGGGGAGGCAGATTCATGGGGCTTCCTTTGGGCTGCCATACAAAATTTGCCCATGATGCCGCAGGAACGCCCTCCCGACCAGTTTCAGAATTTTATCGGGCCTTATTCAGTGTCTTCGTGAGGTTCCCAGTCGCGGGTGCGGCTGACGGCTTTTTTCCAACCGGCGTAGAGTTTTTCCTTCGCTTGTTCATCCAGTTGCGGTTCGAATTCGCGCTCGATGACTGCCTTGCCGCGCAACTCTTCCAGGCTGCCCCAGAAACCGCACGCCAGGCCGGCCAGGTACGCAGCGCCAAGGGCCGTGGTTTCGCGCATCTTCGGGCGTTCGACGTGAGTGCCGAGGATATCGGCCTGGAATTGCATCAGGAAATTGTTGGCCACCGCGCCGCCATCCACGCGCAGGGATTTGAGGCGTTCGCCGGCGTCTTGCTGCATGGCGTCAAGCAAGTCGCGGGTCTGGTAGGCGATGGATTCCAGCGTGGCGCGAATGATGTGATCGACTCGCACGCCACGGGTCAGGCCGAACAGTGCGCCGCGGGCGTAGGGGTCCCAATACGGTGCGCCCAGGCCGGTAAAGGCCGGCACCAGGTAGACGCCGTTGCTGTCCTTGACCTTGTTGGCGAAGTATTCGGTGTCGAGGGCATCGTTGATGATTTTCAGCTCGTCGCGTAGCCATTGCACGGTGGAGCCACCATTGAACACCGCGCCTTCCAGGGCGTAGGCCACTTCGCCGCGAGGGCCGCAGGCGATGGTGGTGAGCATGCCGTGGTTGGATTTGACGGCCTTGTTGCCGGTGTTCATCAACAAGAAGCAGCCGGTGCCGTAGGTGTTTTTTGCCTGGCCCGGCTCCACGCACATCTGGCCGAAGAGGGCGGCCTGCTGGTCGCCGGCAATGCCGCCGATGGCGATGCCACTTTTGGTACGACCGTAGATCTCGGAGGAGGATTTGACTTGCGGCAACATCTCTCGAGGGATGTTGAGGATGTCGAGCATCTTCGCATCCCACTCCAGCGTGTGGATATTGAAGAGCATGGTGCGCGAGGCGTTGGTGTAGTCGGTGACATGGACCTTGCCGCCAGTGAATTTCCAGATCAGCCAGCTATCCACGGTGCCAAACAGCAGTTCGCCGTTGCGCGCTCGCTCACGGCTGCCCTCGACGTGGTCGAGGATCCATTTGAGCTTGGTGCCGGAGAAATACGGATCGGTGACCAGGCCGGTGGCTTCGCTGATGTATTGCTCGTGGCCGTCACGCTTGAGTTGCTGGCAGATCTCGGTGCTGCGTCGGCATTGCCAGACGATGGCGTTGTAGATCGGGCGCCCGGTGTTCTTGTCCCAGACCACGGTGGTTTCGCGCTGGTTGGTAATGCCGATGGCGGCGACCTGGTCGTGATGCAGGCCGGCCTGGGCCAACGCCTCTACCATGACTGCGCTCTGGGTAGCGAAGATCTCCATCGGATCATGTTCGACCCAGCCAGGCTGCGGATAATGCTGGACGAATTCCCGTTGGGCGGTACCGACCACGTTCGCGTCACGGTCGAAAATAATCGCACGTGAGCTGGTCGTGCCCTGGTCGAGGGCAATGATGTAGTTCTTATTCTCAATGTCGGTCATGTCGATTGCCTTGGGACGTAAATAAGGGGTGGAGCCATGGTGCGCGCAGTGAGGGGCAGGCGGCGCACCCGTTGTTTCAAGACGTTCTGGGCTTGCCGTCGATGGCAGATCCTGCATCCTTTCCCGTAGCCAAGGGGCTTGGCAAGTGGCGCGCGATCAAGCCGCGGTACGCGGCGGCGCCCAGGCATGCCCCGACAATCGGCGCAAAGATCGGCACCAGGAAGTACGGAATGTCGCGTCCGCCAGTGAGGGAAATTTCACCCCAGCCAGTAAGGAAAGTCATCAGTTTAGGACCGAAGTCTCGCGCTGGATTCATTGCGAAGCCCGTCAAGGGGCCCATCGAGCTGCCGATCACCGCGATCAACAGGCCGATCAGCAGCGGTGCCAGCGGCCCTCGGGGCAAGCCATTGTTGTCATCGGTGAGGGACATGATCACGCCCATCAGGATAGCGGTAATGATCACCTCCACCAGGAACGCCTGGCCAGTGGACAGCGCGGAGTGAGGGTAGGTGGAGAATACCGAGGCCAGCTCGAGGCTCGCTTCTGTGCCACGAACCATATGACGGGACTGTTCGAAATCGAAGAAAAGGTTGCTGTACAGCGTATAGACCAGCAGCGCGCCGCAAAAAGCGCCGGCCACTTGGCAAATGATATAGAAGGGCAGTTTACGTTTTTCGAAGTCAGTGAAGAGGCTCAGCGCGATGCTGACGGCGGGGTTCAGGTGCGCGCCGGAAATGCCAGCGCTGAGGTAGATCGCCATGCTGACACCGACGCCCCAGATGATACTGATTTCCCATAGTCCGAAGCTGGCACCCGCGACCTTGAGCGCCGCAACGCAACCCGTGCCGAAGAATATCAGCAGGGCCGTCCCCAGGAATTCTGCCAGGCACTGGCTGGAGAGGGACGGTTGTTCTAAAGCAGTAGCCATTCAAACCTCAATTCTTTTTCTTGTCTTGCGCCGCCGATAAAGCCTGGTCGGGCGCTCTTCGCCAAGGGACCTGATGTTCAGCCTGCCCTCGGGTTGCTTCTTGAGACACGTGTTTCTGCTTTCAGTTTCGAAAAAATATAGACAAGAAACGCTGCTGTCAAAGGTCGAAAGTGAACCGTTGGTCACATTTGGATTATTCGTGCTGTGAATGATTCTTTCGCGCTGGGCGTCTTGATGCCGAAAGCAATGTCCTCAAAGCCTTTTGCTCGCTGATCGCATAGAATTTTGCCATTCGTTTCCCTGTAAGGAATGGTCATGACCCCTGCGTTGGATCTGCTTAAGAAAGTGCGCGCCGAACATCGCATTCATAGCTACGAACACGATCCCAAGGCCGCGTCTTATGGCTTGGAGGCGGCGGAAAAGCTCGGACTGGACCCGGCGCAGGTGTTCAAGACCTTGCTGGCGGCCAGCGAAAAAGGCGAGCTGCTGGTGGCCGTGGTGCCAGTGGTGGGGAGCCTGGACCTGAAAGCACTGGCTCATGCTGCCGGGGTGAAGAAAGTCGAGATGGCCGATCCGTCCGCCGCACAGCGCTCGACCGGCTATTTGCTGGGGGGCATCAGCCCTTTGGGACAGAAAAAGCGCCTGCGCACGTTTATCGACAGTTCCGCGCAGCCGCTCACCCAAATGTTCGTCAGCGCGGGGAGGCGTGGCCTGGAAGTCGAATTGGCGCCTGAGGTATTGGCGGAGCATACCGGGGCGAAGTTTGCTGATATTGGACGTGCCTGACTGAAGGTTTGTAGCAACTGCGCCACCCGGCAGGAGCACGCGCCTCACAATGGAGGGAGTCTTCAAGGCTGAAAGGATGTCGGATTTTTTATGCGCTGTAGGGCGAAAATTCTGCGGATCTGTCACTGGTTAAACGGTGCCGTGACCGATCATGCTCGCGCATCAATAAAAAAGGAGAAGTGCCATGCAGCTTGCGTTTCATCAGGTCGATGCGTTCAGTGACCGGCCTTTCGGCGGTAACCCTGCGATGGTCTATCGCCTCGATGCCTGGCTCGCCGATGAGTTGATGCAGAAAATAGCCGCTGAACACAACCTGGCTGAGACCGCGTTCCTGGTGCGAGAGAACCAGCAATGGCACATTCGCTGGTTTACCCCAACCACTGAAGTTCCGTTGTGTGGTCATGCCACGCTGGCCAGCGCCTATGTGTTGTTCGAGATATATAAAGAAGCTTCGGAGCGACTGGATTTCATCTGTAAATCCGGTGCCCTGAGCGTGACCCGGGAAGGTGATCGGCTGTGGTTGGATTTTCCGGCCATCGTGCCCGTTGAATTGGGCGCGTCACTGGCGGTCCAGAATGCCTTGGGTGTCGAGGCGGTGGACGTGCTGAGCTCGAACGAACTGTTCGTGGTGTTGGAATCGGAACAGGCTGTCCTTGAATGCAAGCCGGACATGACGGCCCTGGCGAAACTGCCGTGGCCGGGCGCGATCGTTACCGCACCGGGAAGCAAGCACGATTTTGTCTCGCGTTATTTTGCTCCGGCGATTGGTATCAACGAGGACCCGGTGACCGGATCGACCCATTGCAGCCTCATTCCATACTGGTCCAAACGCCTGAGCAAGCTGGGGCTGACGGCTTATCAATGCTCGGCCAGGGGCGGGGCGTTGTTTTGTCGGTTGGAAGGCGAGCGAGTGAAGATCGGCGGCAATGCGACGTTGGTGGCCAGCGGGACGTTGTCGCTGGGCTAATGCCCGATACATCTGGTAGGAGCTGTCGAGCGAAGCGAGGCTGCGATCTTTTTCAGGCCCACTGAATCAAACAGAAGATCAAAAGATCGCAGCCTTCGGCAGCGCCTACACAGTGCTGAACCGCCGCACACCGCTTTCCACCGGCAGCAAGTGTGCCGCCGTGCTACCCGAGGCCTGGAACAGCACCAGGTGCTCGGCCGCCACGCGAATACCGACAGTGGCGCCGACCAGATGGTCGGCATGGCTCGGGAAGATCGATTCCAGTTGCGCACCCGTCGGCAACTGCAGGCGATACAAGGTTGAAGCGCCCTGGAAGGTCTTGCCGACGATGGTGGCCGTCAGCGGGCTGTCTGGCGCGTAGACGATGTCGTCAGGGCGCAGCAACACATCCACGGCACAGCCAACCGGCCAGGTGTAGGCCCGGTTGCCGCGCAGTGCGCCCAATTCTGTTTGCACCGATTCCGGGCTATCCAGCTGTCCCCGGATGAAATAGCCCTGGCCAATGAAGCTGGCGACATAGGCCGTGAGCGGTTCGTGATACAGGTTGTAAGGCGTGTCCCACTGTTCCAGGCGACCTTCCCTGAACACGCCGACATGATCACTTACGGCAAACGCTTCTTCCTGATCGTGGGTGACCAGGATCGCACTGGTGCCCCGGGCCTTGAGAATGTCCCGGACTTCATGGCTGAGCTTGCGTCGCAGCTCGCCGTCCAGATTGGAGAAGGGTTCGTCGAGCAGCAGCAATTGCGGTTCGGGCGCCAGTGCCCGGGCGAGTGCGACGCGTTGTTGCTGGCCTCCGGAGAGTTCATGGGGGAAGCGTTTCCCCAGGTTCTTCAGATTGACCAGCTCCAGCAGTTCGTCGACCACGCGGTCCTTTTCAGGGTGCTTGCGGATACCAAACGCCAGGTTCTCGGCGACGCTCAAATGCGGGAACAGCGCGTAATCCTGGAACACCATGCCGATGCGGCGTTTTTCCGGTGCCAGGGTAAAACCCGCGCGGGAGATGGTTTCCCCGGCCAACTGGATCTCGCCTTCGTGTACGGGCTCGAACCCGGCGATGGCCCGCAGGGTCGTGGTCTTGCCGCATCCGGACGAGCCGAGCAGGCAACCGATGTCGCCCGCATTGAGGTGCAGGTTGAGGTTTTGTACGACCCGCTGGTCCTGGTAGCCGCAGGCCAGGTTTTGCAGGTTCAGCAGCAATGAATGGCTCATGCGTGGTGGTACGCCGGCTCGACTAGGAATTCCAGCAGGGCTTTCTGCGCATGGAGACGGTTTTCCGCCTGGTCCCAAGCCACGGAGCGCGGGTCATCCAGCAAGTCGAGGCTGATCTCTTCGCCACGGTGGGCCGGCAGGCAATGCATGAACAGCACCTCGGCGTCCGCCAGGTCGAGCAGGGCGCGGTTGACTTGCAGCGGGGCAAACAGCTTCAGGCGCTTGGCGGTTTCCTCTTCCTGTCCCATGGATATCCAGACGTCGGTGCTCACCAGGTGCGCACCGGCCACGGCCAGCTTCGGATCACGCACGATGGACACCCGGTCACCGGCCTTGGCGAGCAGTTCGGTATTGGGGTCATAACCTTCGGGGCAGGCAATGCGCAACTGGAAGTCGAATTGCATCGCCGCTTCTATATAGCTGTTGCACATGTTGTTGCCGTCACCGACCCAGGCCACGGTCTTGCCTTGGATGGAGCCGCGGTGCTCGAGGAATGTCTGCATGTCGGCAAGCAGTTGGCAAGGGTGCAGGTCATCGGACAAGCCGTTGATCACCGGCACGCGGGAGTGGGCCGCGAACTCTGTCAGGGTGCTGTGTGCAAAAGTACGGATCATCATGACGTCGAGCATGCTCGACATGACGATGGCGCAATCGCTGATCGGCTCGCCACGGCCCAACTGTGTGTCGCGGGGCGAGAGGAAGATCGCCTGGCCACCGAGTTGGATCATGCCGGCCTCAAATGAAATGCGCGTGCGGGTCGATGACTTCTCGAAAATCATCCCCAGCACACGGTTTTTCAAGGGCTCGAACAGTACGCCGCGCTTACGCAGGTCCTTGAGCTCCACGCCTCGACGGATGACGCCGAGCAACTCTTCGGGCGTGAAATCCATCAAGGAGAGAAAGTGCCTTGCGCTCATGATTGACTACCTTTTTGTTACTGACCGCAGATGCTCAAAGCCTTGTTTAACGAAAAAACGGGCGAGACCTGCGGCAAAAGCCGCACGGGGCGACGAAAATAGGGGAAGGCGCGATATTGACATTAAATGTCGCGTCTTACCAATAGGGCTACGGTTTTAAGGGATTTCAGCGAAGCCATCACAGAGTTGCAATGGCATGGTCGAGGCCGGTTTCCTGACAGCAGCGACCCATTTGTACACTGGCGTCGAGTCCCTTGGCAATCAAGCTGGGCGGGTGGCTGTCTATCTGGCGAGCGATTGTGGAGGCCAGTCTTTGGCGCGCCTGTCTGTTGTCTGACGTGAAATATTTCCTAATGCAGGGGGCTGGGTTATAAATGAATCCCGAGATGCAGGAGCCCCGAAATGGATTTGAAAGAGCAACAACTGATGGAATTGCTGGGGCTGACGGCACGCTCCCTGACGCACCTCACCGCTTCGGTGACGTCCATGTCATTCGAATTGTTGCGCAGTGATGACGAAGTGACCAAGGCCGCTGGCCGGCGAATGATCGACCGCATGGCCACCATCAGCAGTGGGCTCGACGAACATTGGCGATTGATCGGCGAATTGACCGGGGTGCCCATCGCCCAGGAGCAGGTGGAGACCATCGAGGAAATCCAGTTGCTGGCGCCGCCGCCCGAACAGCCCTGACGCCGCTTCATCGGCGGGCCTGATGCCCGGCGATTCACGGGACGAACGTCGCTGGCGCTGTGGAGGATCACGGGCCATAGTTTTGCTCCCGCGGCCAACAATGCCCGCCACGAATAAAACAGAGACTGGCCATGACCAAGACTCTTCACCACCGTGCGTGCCACCTGTGCGAGGCCATCTGCGGCCTGACCCTCGAAACCACTGAAACAGAAGGCCAGGGCCTGGCGATCACTTCGATCAAGGGCGATCCGCTGGACAGTTTCAGCCGTGGCCACATCTGCCCCAAGGCCGTGGCCCTGCAGGACATCCAGAACGATCCGGACCGGTTGCGCCAGCCGATGCGGCGGGTCGGCAGCGAGTGGCAGCCGATTGCCTGGGACGAAGCCTTCGCATTGGTGGCTGATCGCCTCGCGAGCATTCAAGAGCGTCACGGCCAGAACGCGGTGGCGGTCTACCAGGGTAATCCCAGCGTGCACAATTATGGGCTGATGACCCACAGCAATTATTTCCTGGGCCTGTTGAAGACCCGCAGCCGCTTCTCGGCGACCTCGGTGGACCAGTTGCCCCATCACCTCACCAGCCATCTGATGTATGGGCATGGTTTGCTCCTGCCCATCCCGGACATCGACCACACCGACTTCATGTTGATCCTGGGCGGTAATCCGCTGGCCTCCAATGGCAGCATCATGACCGTACCGGACGTGGAGAAGCGCCTGAAGGCGATCCAGGCCCGTGGTGGCCAGGCTGTGGTGGTTGATCCTCGGCGCAGCGAGACAGCGGCCATCGCCAACCAGCACATCTTCGTACGTCCTGGTGGCGACGCCGCGCTGCTGTTTGGCTTGCTCAACACACTGCTCAGCGAAGGCTTGACCCGCGACAGCCATTTACCGGTGGATGGCCTCGACGAAGTGCGCCAGGCCGTTGCAACCTTTACCGCCGAGGCGATGAGCCCTCTCTGTGCCGTTCCGGCCGCAAAGATCCGTCAGTTGGCCCGGGATTTCGCCTCCGCGCCGTCGGCGGTGTGTTACGGGCGGATGGGGGTTTCAACCCAGGCTTTCGGCACGCTGTGCCATTGGCTGATCCAACTGATCAACCTGGTCACCGGCAACCTCGATCGAGTGGGCGGTGCGCTGTGCACCGAGCCGGCGGTTGACCTGGTGGCGACCACCTCGGGCGGCCATTTCAATCGCTGGCAAAGCCGGGTGTCCGGGCGCCCCGAATATGCTGGCGAGCTGCCCGTCTCGGCCCTTGCCGAAGAAATGCTCACCGAGGGCGAAGGACAGATCCGCGCACTGGTGACCGTGGCCGGCAATCCGGTCTTGTCCACGCCCAACGGGCGGCAGCTCGAACAGGCGTTGGACGGACTTGAGTTCATGGTCAGCATTGACCTGTACATCAACGAGACCACGCGCTACGCCGACTTGATCCTGCCATCGACTTCAGCGTTGGAAAACGATCATTACGACACCACCTTCAATCTGTTCGCGGTGCGCAACGTCACTCGTTTCAACCGAGCGATCCTGCCCAAGCCCGAAGGTGCATTGCACGATTGGGAGATCTTCGTTGGCCTGGCAAAAGCCTTTGCTGGCCGGACTGGCAAGGAACTCAAGCCGACCATGCCGCCCGCGCAGATGATCGATTTCGGCCTGCGGGCGGGTGCGTACGGGGATGCATCGCCGCACAAATTATCCCTGGCGACGCTGTTCGATCATCCCCACGGCATCGATCTCGGTGCGCTCAAGCCCAACCTGGCTTCCCGGTTGAAAACCGAAAACGGCCGGGTACAGGCGGCGCCAGCGGTGATCCTCGCCGACCTGGCACGTTTTGCCGCGTTGCCGCCGCCAGCGTCCGACGAGCTATTGATGATTGGCCGTCGTCATGTGCGCAGCAACAATTCCTGGATGCATAATTTTCATCGGCTGGTGAAAGGCAAGCCGCGCCACCAGTTGCTGATGCACCCGGACGATCTTGCCAGCCGAGGCCTTGTCGATGGGCAGCGGGTGAAGGTCAGTTCTCGCGTAGGCATGATTGAAGTGGAAGTGCAGGGCAGCCAGGACATGATGAAAGGCGTGGTCAGCCTGCCACACGGCTGGGGCCACGCCCGCCCGGGTGTACAGATGACCATCGCCAGCGGGCAACCCGGTTCCAGTGCCAACGACCTGACGGATGACTGTCAGCTTGATGAGCTGTCCGGGAATGCGGCGCTCAACGGGGTTCCGGTGAAGGTCGCGGCTGCGTAAAATTGTCCCTGGGGCGGACCGAGCAGGGTGCTCGGCTTTCCGTTACAATGCGCCACCGTGTCGACATCTGTAGTCGCAAAGTTCAAGCCGAGGTGCTCCGTGGATATCATCGAAACGATCAAAGACCAGATTGCCAACAACACTATCCTGCTTTACATGAAAGGCTCGCCGAATGCCCCGCAATGCGGCTTCTCGGCCAAGGCTGCTCAGGCGGTGATGGCGTGTGGCGAGAAGTTCGCCTACGTGGACATCCTGCAGAACCCGGAAATCCGCGCCAACCTGCCAAAGTACGCCAACTGGCCAACCTTCCCACAGCTGTGGGTGGGTGGTGAGCTGATCGGTGGTAGCGACATCATGACCGAGATGGCGGCTGACGGTTCTCTGCAAACCACGATCAAGGCAGCTGTTGAAGCAGCAGCGGCGAACAAGTCCGAAGCCTGATCATGAGGTTCTGTTCATTACCCCGGTTGTGGTGAACACGAACCCTTGTGGGAGCGAGCTTGCTCGCGATACCGGTAGGTCAGTCAGTATTTTTTTGCCTGATCCACCGCTATCGCGAGCAAGCTCGCTCCCACGATGGATTTCAGTGGTTTGAAATTCGGGCAACAAAAAGCCCCGCGCCTCGAAAGAGGGCGGGGCTTTTTAGTGGCTTGCTTCTGGGAAGCTTATTCTTCGCCCATCTGCGATTGCAGGTAGTTCTCAAGACCCACTTTGTCGATCAGGCCCAGTTGGGTTTCCAGCCAGTCGATGTGTTCTTCTTCGGATTCGAGAATATCTTCGAGCAGTTCGCGGCTGCCAAAGTCACCGACGCTTTCGCAGTGGGCGATGGCGGCTTTGAGGTCGGCGTGGCCAGTGCGTTCGATACGCAGGTCGCATTCAAGCATTTCGCGGGTATGTTCACCGATGTGCAGCTTGCCAAGATCCTGGACGTTTGGCAGGCCCTCGAGGAACAGGATTCGCTTGATCAGCTTGTCCGCGTGTTTCATCTCGTCGATGGATTCGTGGTACTCGTGCTTGCCCAGCTTGTTCAGGCCCCAATCTTCATACATGCGCGCATGCAGGAAGTATTGATTGATCGCGACCAGCTCATTGGCGAGGATCTTGTTGAGATGCTGGATGACTGTGATGTCGCCTTTCATGGTAACGGCCTGCCCTGTAATAGCTGTGTATAAGGCAGAGTTTGAGCCGCGCATTTACCGGTGTCAAACCTAAGTATTTGAATAATAAATGAAAATTAATCGGAATAAGAATGTTTGAGTTCCGCGTCTGGCACCTAACCATTTGATTTACAGGCATAAAAAAACCGGACATTGAGTCCGGTTCTTCAAAAAGCTGGATTTATGCGGCAGTAAATTCTACCGGATAAGGGATCGAGGCCTGGGCGGTCTGTACTTTGGCGAGGGTTTCACGCACCACTTCCTTGGCGAGGCAGGCGCATTTACCGCATTGGCTGGCTACGCCGGTAGCTTGGCGGACTTCGCGATAGCTGCAGCAACCTTCATAGATCGCTTCGCGGATTTGCCCGTCGGTGACGCCAGTGCAGAGGCATACATACATAAGTGAGAACCGTCGCTGGTTGTGACTCAATTGAGACGGATCTTAATGTTAACGAGAATGATTGTCAAAGTGGTTTCTAGGACTCTTTCATCACCTTTGCTTCGGGCTGACGAACGGTTTTCGGTTGGAGAGTCGATCATGCGCAACAGATTTTCGATGCCGTGGAAAAACCGTTGAGGACAGTCCAAACGTGCGGTGTATGATGGTCGGTCCTTGCGAAGCGGGTTCGTGTCACAGGGCTGTCGCCTGGAGGTGGCAGGCTGGCGCGGACCTTGTTTTCACGTTACTACACCAGGAGATATCCAATGAGCGTACTCGTAGGCAAACAAGCCCCTGACTTCACCGTTCCCGCCGTCCTCGGCAACGGTGAAATCGTCGACAGCTTCACCCTGTCCTCGGCCATCAAAGGCAAATACGGCCTGGTGTTCTTCTACCCGCTGGACTTCACCTTCGTCTGCCCGTCCGAGTTGATCGCCCTGGATCACCGCATGGACGACTTCAAGGCGCGCAACGTGGAAGTGATCGCTGTTTCGATCGACTCGCATTTCACCCACAACGCCTGGCGCAACACTGCCATCAACGCAGGCGGCATCGGCCCGGTGAAATACACCATGGCTGCCGACATGAAGCACGAAATCGCCAAGGCCTACGACGTTGAGTCCGAGGGCGGCGTGGCCTTCCGTGGCGCGTTCCTGATCGACGACAAAGGTGTCGTTCGTTCGCAGATCATCAACGACCTGCCGCTGGGCCGTAACATGGAAGAGCTGATCCGCCTGGTCGACGCCCTGCAATTCCACGAAGAGCACGGCGAAGTCTGCCCGGCCAACTGGAAAAAAGGCGACAAGGGTATGACTGCATCGCCTGAAGGCGTAGCCGCTTACCTGGGTGAGCACGGCGACAAGCTGTAAGCACAACCGCGGCATAAAAAAACCGGCCCTCGATGGGCCGGTTTTTTTATGGGTGGCTGAATACATACTGTGGCGAGGGGATTTATCCCCGCTGGACTGCGCAGCAGTCCCAAAAAGGTGAGTCCGCCACACCCAGTTGGCAGGTTTGGGGCCGCTTCGCGACCCAGCGGGGATAAATCCCCTCGCCACAAAGAGCTAAGCCTAGCTCTATATCAGTCGTCGAAATCCTGCCAGCCACCCATCTCCTTCCACCGGTTGACGATGCCGCAAAACAGCTCGGCGGTCTTTTCGGTGTCGTAGCGGGCCGAGTGGGCTTCGCGGCCATCGAAATCGATGTCGGCCGCCTGGCAGGCCTTGGCCAATACCGTCTGGCCGTATGCCAGGCCCGCCAGGGTCGCGGTGTCGAAGCTGGAGAACGGGTGAAACGGATTGCGCTTCATGTCCAGGCGTGCAACGGCGGCGTTGAGGAAGCCCAGGTCGAAGCTGCTGTTATGACCGACCAGGATCGCTCGCTTGCAACCGTTGGCTTTCAGCGCCTTGCGCACGCCACGGAAGATGTCGGTCAGGGCGGTTTCTTCGCTGACCGCCATGCGCAACGGATGATCGAGCTTGATCCCGGTGAACTCCAGGGCGGCTGCTTCAACGTTGGCGCCTTCGAACGGTTCGACCCGGAAGAAATAGGTGTGGTCGGGGAAGACAAAGCCTTTCTCGTCCATGCCAATGGTCGTCGCGGCGATTTCCAGCAGCGCATCGGTGGCTGAGTTGAAACCACCGGTTTCTACGTCGACCACAACCGGCAGATAACCCCGGAAGCGGGCAGCCATGGGGTGGCGAGGGCCGCCCGAGCCGCCATTGCCGTCCAGTTCGTCGTCGAAATGATCTTCACTCACGCGTTTTCCTCCAGCAGGCGCCAGCGCAGTTTTTCACCGGCGCGCAGCGGGATGACAGTCTGCTCGCCAAACGGCAGGCTGGCAGGGGCGGTCCACTCGTCGCGGACCAGGGTAATACGATCGGTGTTCACCGGCAGCCCATAGAAGCGTGGGCCGTGCAGGCTGGCGAAGCCTTCGAGCTTGTCCAGGGCGTTGCGCTGCTCGAACGCCTCGGCGTACATCTCGATGGCGGCGTAGGCGGTGTAGCAGCCGGCGCAACCGCAGGCCGCTTCCTTGGCGTGTTGGGCGTGGGGTGCCGAGTCGGTGCCGAGGAAAAACTTGGCGCTGCCGCTGGTGGCCGCGTCCAGCAAGGCTTCCTGATGGGTGTTGCGCTTGAGGATCGGCAGGCAATAGAAGTGTGGCCGGATCCCGCCCACCAACATGTGGTTGCGGTTGTACAGCAGGTGATGGGCGGTGATGGTTGCGCCAACGTTGGCCGGGGCCTCGTTGACGAACTGCACGGCATCGCCCGTGGTGATGTGCTCGAACACAACCTTGAGGGTCGGGAAACGCTCGACGACGCGGCGCATGTGCTCGTCGATGAAGATTTTCTCGCGGTCGAACACATCGACATCGCCCCGGGTCACTTCGCCGTGGATCAACAACGGCATGCCGACTTCGGCCATCGCCTCCAGCGCCGGGAAGATCTTGTCGATGCTGGTGACGCCGGAATCCGAATTGGTCGTAGCGCCGGCCGGGTACAACTTGGCCGCGTGCACGAAACCGCTGGCCTTGGCCTCGCGTATTTCCTCGGGTTGGGTGCGGTCGGTGAGGTAAAGCACCATCAGCGGTTCGAAGCGGCTGCCGGCCGGGCGCGCGGCCAGGATGCGCTGGCGATAGCCATCGGCCTCGGCGGCGTTGCGCACGGGCGGAACCAGGTTGGGCATGATGATGGCGCGGCCAAAAGTGCGCGCGACATCGGCGACGGTATGGGTCAACACAGCACCATCGCGAAGATGAATATGCCAGTCGTCGGGACGCAGCAGGGTCAGGCGGTCGGACATGGGGGGCTTCCAGGCGGGTAAATCTCCGGGGAATGCTACCGGAAAAGACTGATCCGGGCACCCGCTATCAAGTTTTGCCGCAAGTTACCGATAGCCCCTTCAGGTGTGCCGCGATTTTGTGCCTTGTCTCGGCCAAACGGCATGCCCAGCGTTTTCGATTTCCGTATAAAAGCCAGTGGAGCCTCCCGTGCGCCAGCGTTATCTAGCCTTGCTCAGTGTGTTTGCCAGCCTTCCTGCGATGGCGCTCACTTTCCAGACCCGTCTGGAGAGCATTGAGTGGACGGTCGAAGGTGACAAGTTCGAGTGCCGGCTGAGTCAGCCGATCACCGATTTTGGCAGCGGCGAATTCGTGCGCAAGGCGGGCGAGCAGGCTACGTTCCGGCTCAAGGCGTATAACCCGATGCTCGGTGGTGGCTCCGCGACGTTGTTGGCGGCTGCGGCGCCGTGGCAGCCGGGACGGGGCGACATCAATCTGGGCTCGGTCCGGATCGGCAGTGGCGACGTGTTGTTCAATAGCTCCCAAATACAGGCGGGCCGTCTGATCAGCGGGCTGATGGAGGGACGCAGTCCGGTGATTCGACGCAATACCGAGGATGGGCGCGTATCCGAAGTCCGGCTGCTGCCTGTGCGCTTCAACAAGGCGTTCAACGATTACCAGGGCTGTGTAGCGAAACTGTTGCCGAAGAACTTCGAGCAGATCAAGCAGACCCAGATCGGTTTTCCGGGCGAGGGGGTTGAGCTCGACGCCCAGGCCAAGGCCCAGTTGCAGGTCATGCTCGACTTCATCAAGGCTGACCCGAGCGTCAATCATGTCGAGCTTGACGGCCATTCCGACAACAGCGGCAATCGTCTGACCAACCGGGAGTTGTCACGTCGTCGTGCGCTGGCGGTCATGGATTTCTTCAAGGCCAACGGTTTCCAGGAGTCCCAATTTACCGTGCGTTTCCACGGCGAGCGCTATCCGCTGGTTCCCAACACCAACGCAGCCAATCGGGCCAAGAATCGCCGTGTCGTCGTTCAGCTCGAGCGTGTAGCGGCTACCCAGGCCCCGGCTCCTCAGCCACCAACAGCCGCGCCAGCGCCAGCTACTCCTGCCGTGGCGCCCGCTGCTGCGCCGGGCAAGGCACCGACGCCGGTTGCTCCGGCCAAGACGGCTGCGCCTGCCGCGGCAACTGCACGCACTTCCTGACCCCGTCCTGATCGTCGCTCAATCGACATAATCTGTCGCTTCGTCGTCATAAGCTGTCGCGCCTCTGTAAATTATCCGCGCTGGACGTTAGACTTCCCGGCTTTCCGTACAACCCGTGGAGTGATGGCATGGCGGACGTAAACAAGGTCGTTCTGGCGTATTCCGGCGGCCTGGACACTTCGGTGATCCTCAAGTGGCTGCAGGACACTTATAACTGCGAAGTGGTGACCTTCACCGCGGACCTGGGGCAGGGCGAAGAAGTCGAGCCTGCACGCGCCAAGGCCCAGGCCATGGGCGTCAAAGAAATCTACATCGATGACCTGCGCGAAGAGTTCGTCCGTGACTTCGTGTTCCCGATGTTCCGCGCCAACACCGTTTACGAAGGCGAGTACCTGCTGGGTACCTCCATCGCCCGTCCGCTGATTGCCAAGCGCCTGATCGAAATCGCCAACGAAACCGGCGCTGACGCCATTTCCCATGGTGCCACCGGTAAAGGTAATGACCAGGTGCGTTTCGAACTGGGGGCCTATGCCCTCAAGCCCGGCGTGAAAGTCATCGCCCCGTGGCGTGAGTGGGACTTGCTGTCCCGTGAAAAACTGATGGACTACGCCGAGAAGCATGCGATTCCGATCGAGCGCCACGGCAAGAAGAAATCGCCGTACTCGATGGATGCCAACCTGCTGCACATCTCCTATGAAGGCGGCGTGCTGGAAGACACCTGGACCGAGCACGAAGAAGACATGTGGCGCTGGACCGTCTCCCCTGAGAAGGCTCCTGATACCCCGCAATACCTGGAACTGACCTACCGCAACGGTGACATCGTCGCGCTGGACGGCGTGGAAATGAGCCCGGCCACCGTGCTCGCGACCCTGAACCGTATCGGCGGCGAGCATGGCATCGGTCGCCTGGACATCGTCGAGAACCGTTATGTCGGCATGAAGTCCCGTGGCTGCTACGAAACCCCAGGCGGCACCATCATGCTGCGCGCTCACCGGGCGATCGAATCGATCACCCTGGATCGCGAAGTGGCTCACTTGAAAGACGAGTTGATGCCCAAGTACGCCAGCCTGATCTACACCGGCTACTGGTGGAGCCCGGAGCGTCTGATGCTGCAACAGATGATCGATGCCTCCCAGGTCAACGTGAACGGTGTCGTGCGCCTGAAGCTGTACAAGGGCAACGTGATCGTGACCGGGCGCAAGTCCGACGATTCGCTGTTCGATGCCAACATCGCGACCTTCGAAGAAGACGGCGGTGCCTACAACCAGGCCGACGCGGCCGGTTTCATCAAGCTCAACGCCTTGCGTATGCGTATCGCGGCGAACAAGGGTCGCAAGCTGTTCTGATCTGATCCGGTTCAATGAAAAACGGCCTGCCATGAGCAGGCCGTTTTTTTGTCCGTCGAACAGGGTCACGGTTTTCTTCTCCGACGAAAACGCATCAAATGACGCTGGTTTTTCCTCCCTCGACGTAATGCATGGCCGCGTCGGCCGGCGGAGCCGTTCGTGGTCTTTTTGAGGTGTTTGCTTTTATGAAGGTCCGAAGGGGTATACAGAGAACGGTAATTAAAGTTGAGTGTGAGAAAAAACAGCAGCGACAAGTAAAAGGGAAAACCGATCAGGAACCAGATATAGCATTCACGATCTTCATCATCCAGGAAGGGCAAGGCTATCGCTGCGGATGTTTCTGATAACGTTGCCAGTATGGCAATCAACGTCATGGGGTTGGTAATGGTTCTTTGAGTGGTGTTCATAATAAGTGCTCATGGATAATTTTATGCTCGGTGATTGAAGTTTTAATCGAATGGGTTTGATGTGTTGGCTCTAAACAAAACAGCCTGGCCAAAAAAGCGCAATGATGTCTTTTAAGTCGAGGGTGTTGAGCCATTCTTTTTATACAGAAGCTGATTCGATTGAGTGAGATTTTTACCGTTTGTCTATAAATAAATCAGTTACTTTTTATGAATATGTTGTCGATGTGAACTGAAATGTGTTTTGTTGTGCAGGAAAGGTCGCGTCATTCATAGGAGGGTCGGTGCGTCAGATTCGCCGCTTCGATTTTTTCGGAAAATTCATGCCACATTATTTTGCGGATTATTTGTAGGAATTTTCTGTGATGTTTGTAGGTTATGTCTTTCGCTGCGAGCGCTCAGGGGGAGCGGCATGCCAAGGGAAAATGACTAGGCTATTGTGCATGCTCTAAAAATTCGAACAGCGAAATTGGATTTGCCCATGAATAAAGTGCTGATCGTGGATGATCACCCCGTCATTCGTCTTGCTGTACGTTTACTAATGGAGCGTCATGGATATGAAGTTATCGCCGAAACGGATAATGGCGTTGATGCATTACAGATTGCCCGGGAACAAATGCCCGATATCGTTATCCTGGATATTGGAATTCCGAAGTTGGATGGGTTGGAAGTCATCGCACGCCTGACCGTCAATCCTTCACCCTTGAAAGTATTGGTATTGACGTCCCAGGCTCCCGGGCATTTTTCGATGCGTTGCATGCAGACGGGGGCAGCGGGCTATGTTTGCAAACAACAGGACCTGACCGAGTTGTTAAGTGCAATAAAGGCCGTGCTGTCGGGTTACAGTTACTTTCCCAACCAGGCGCTGCACACGGTACGTTCAAGTCTTGGCAATGCCAGTGAGTCCGAGATGGTGAACCGTTTGTCCGGGAGAGAAATGATGGTCCTGCAGCAACTGGCTCGCGGAAAAACCAATAAGGAAATAGCGGACGCGATGTTCCTGAGCAACAAGACCGTCAGCACCTACAAGACCCGCCTGTTGTTGAAACTCAACGCCCGCTCGCTGGTCGACCTGATCGAATTGGCCCAGCGAAATGGATTGGTCTGAGTTCAGGGCCACAGGCACACGGTAAAAAGCCTCCACCAGGGAGGCTTTTACGTGTCAGAGGTCAAAATCGTAATCGGCCAGTTGCTTCTGCAAGCGACGCTCTTCCAGGAGGTTATCGATGGTGCGGCGTTTGCTCAGGTTGGTTTTTGCCACTTCCACCACCACCGGTTCCGCGTCGTCAGCCTCAACGGCGATGAAATCGTCTTCTACATCCAGTTGTTCTTTGCCAGTACTCATGGGTTCGGCTCCAGGCTAAGACTGCCATTCGCGCTCCTTATAGCGATAAACCACCGGCGGGTAAAAAAGATTTTTTCAATCGACGGATAAACAAAAGCAATAGCGCATCAATCGTCGGATGTCTTGTGCTTGTACTCGCACAGGTCTTCGATCCGGCAGCTCCCGCAACGGGGCTTGCGCGCCAGGCAGACGTAACGTCCATGCAGGATCAGCCAATGATGGGAATCCAGGAGGTATTCCTTGGGAACGAATTTCATCAGCTTCTTTTCCACTTCTACTACGTCCTTGCCCGGGGCCAGTCCAGTCCGGTTACTGACGCGGAAAATGTGCGTGTCGACTGCCATCGTCAATTGCCGGAAAGCGGTATTGAGCACCACGTTCGCAGTCTTGCGGCCGACGCCCGGAAGGGCTTCCAGCTCTTCGCGGGTCTGGGGGATCTCGCCGCCGTGGCGCTCGATCAGCAGGCGACAGGTCTCGATCACGTTTTTTGCCTTGCTGTTGAACAGCCCGATGGTCTTGATGTATTCGGACAGCCCTTCGACGCCCAGGGCATGGATCGCTTGTGGCGTATTGGCCACAGGAAACAATTTGGCCGTAGCCTTGTTGACGCCAACATCGGTGGATTGGGCCGACAGAATTACCGCGATCAGCAGCTCGAACGGAGAGGAGTAGGCCAGTTCGGTCTTCGGCTCCGGGTTGTCTTCATGAAAGCGACGAAATATTTCCAGGCGTTTTGCGGCGTTCATGGGCGCGGCTTTTCCTCTAGAGGTGAACGGGGCGGAGTGGAAGTCCAAGCTTGGTAGGCGGCGAGCAACAGGCCGAGCAGGATGAATCCGCCGGGGACGAGCAGGGCCAATGGGACGCTTGCGCCGATCATCTCGCGCAGAGCGCCCAGGCTGATGATCAGCAGACCGAATTGTCCCGCCAGCCTGAGATGAGCAAGCATGCGGGTCTCGACGACTGTCAGGCGTTCCAGTGTCACGCAGCTCAGCGCGATCCATCCGATATACAAACTCAACGCGTCGTGCCGTTCCAACATCCAGGCTTGTGCCAGCAAGTCTGCGCAAGCGGTCATTGTGGCTGCCAGGACGATGGATGCGAGGAGTTGCTGGCGGACTGAGAGGCGTGTCCTTAAAAATGTCATTGCCGAGCCGTGGGCGAGGCTGATCAAAACCCAGGCAACCCATAGGGCCAGCGCATTGACCAACGAGTCGCTGGCGCCTACCAGGGGAACGAGCACGAGGCCGCGGGGCCAGGACGCAGGCTTAATCATGCTCTATCGCTCCGGTCAATTGAACCGTGTGCTCGTCGAAGTAACGCAGCGCATCGTGGACCGCTTCAAGGACTGCCCGGGACGTCACCGTCGCGCCAGCCAGTTGATCGAATTGGCCCTGGTCCTTCTTCAAGGCCCAACCTTCATCCGTTGGCGCCTGGCGCGTCTTGCCCTGGAACATCTGTAGCCAGCTGTTCGGCCAACCGGCGATCGCCGCGCCCAGGCCGGGGGTTTCCGACTGGCGCAGGGTTTTCACGCCCAGCAGTCGGCCGGTGGGGTCGATGGCGACCAATAATTCGATACTGCCTTCATAACCCAGTGCCTGACTGCGCAAGAGCACAGCCGTGGGCTGGCCGCCGCGGGTCGCCAGGTAACCGTTCAGCAGCGTGCTGTGGGGCAATACCACAGGGGCTGCGACAACAGACTGCGCGAGTGGCTGGTTGTCATATTGGCCGGCTGGCAACACGTCGAGCAACGTTCTGTTGGCGATGATTTGCCGCTGGGCTTCGATGCGCGCGGTGGTATTGATCTGCACAAGGTACGTGGCGCCGATACCGAGGCCGGCCAGCAAGGTCAGGATCGCAATGCCCGCGGTTTTCTTCATGTCGGCGACCGTCTTTGCCGCGCCTCGACGAAGCGGTCCAGTGCCGGGACACCGAGGTTCATCAACAGCACCGCAAACGCCACGCCATCCGGGAAGCCGCCCCAGGTGCGAATCAGATAGACCAGCAAACCCGCGCCTGCGCCGAACAACAACCGCGCAAGCGGCGTCCTGGCCCCGGACACGGGCTCGGTCACGATAAAAAACGCGCCCAGCATGGTCGCGCCGGTCAACAGGTGAAACAGCGGCGAGCCGTGGGAGTCGGAGCCAGACCCGTTCCAGCACAACAGGCTCACAGTAAACAGGCTGACAAGCATGCCCACCGGGGCGTGCCAACTGAACACGCGTTGTTGCAGCAGAAACAGGCCGCCAGCGAGGAAGGCCAGGTTGACCCACTCGACACCACGCCCACCCCAACGACCGAACGCCGGGTCACTGGCAAACAGTTCGTCGATGGTCAGGCTTCGATTGATTTGCAGGCTGTCCAGCGCAGTGGCGCCAGCCCATCCGTCGGGTGCCTGGGCAATGCCAGCAACGTGCCGCAACCCGTCGCCCAGGCCGATGCCATGAAGCGTCGGCCATTGGCTCATGTGTTGGGGGAATGCCAACAGGACCAAGGCGTATCCCAGCATGGCCGGATTGAACGGATTGCTGCCGACCCCGCCCCACACATGTTTGCCAAACAACAAGGCGCAGGCGGTCGCTGTGACCGTCAGCCACCACGGGCTATAGGCCGGCAGGGCAACGGCCAACAAGGTGGCGCTGACCAGTGCGCTACCATCGCCCAGTGCCGGTTTGAGTGGGCGGCGTCGCAAACGCAGTACCAGCGCCTCGACCGCCAGTGCGGTGAGGCCGGACAGTAGCAGATTGAATATCACGCCCCAGCCATAAACCCACATCAAGGCCAGCACGCCCGGCAGGGTCGCCAGTAATACCCGGCCCATCGCCTGTCGCAGTCGCTCATCCAGCGGCTCAGGAAGCGGCATGGGCGGCCACCTGCCGTTCGGCGTCTTCCACGGCTTGCTCCAGCGCTTTCAATTGCTCATCCGAAGCGGAGGCGGCCCGGGCCTTGGCAAGCTCGGCGCGACGCATCGCCAGTTGGATCTTGGCCCGCTTGAGATCGGCGTCGTTTATCGGCGCAGGAGCTGGGGCAGCGGCTGGCGGCGTAGTGCTCTCCAGTTGGGCCAGCGCCTGTTCCGCCGCTTCGAACTGGCGTTGCAGGACGATCAATTGCGACTGCTGCTCGAACGTGGGCGGATGGCCGAACGCCTTCAAGGATTTGTTCAGTTGTGCCCGGCTCATGGCCAGGTCGATCTTGGCCTTCTTCAACGCGGCATCGGCACTGGCGGCTTTTTGCGCGCGCACTCGCTCCAGCGCGGCTTGCACCGGATCCAGGGGCTGGGCTTGAGCCTGAGCGTTGCGCTGGACCCGCGCCAGGCGCTCGGCCTGACGCTGCTCCTCTTCGCGACGCAGACGCGCGTTGCGCTGTTCAAAGCGCTGGCGGGCGTGGTTGCGCTTGGCGGCACGCGCTTGCAGCGCTTCGATGCTGAAGGCCAGGCCGCCGACGACCGGCAGCACGGTCTCCATCGGCAGTGGCCGCATTTCAATGCAGTCCACCGGGCAAGGCGCCACGCAGAGATCGCAGCCGGTGCATTCGTCGATGAGGACGGTGTGCATCAGTTTTGCCGCGCCGACAATCGCGTCCACCGGGCAGGCCTGGATGCATTTGGTGCAACCGATGCACTCGGCCTCACGGATAAAGGCGATCTGCGCCGGCGCTGAGCCGCGACTGGCGTCCAGTTCCAGCACGGGCACTTTCATCAGCTCGGCCAGGGCCGCGATGGTTTCATCGCCGCCGGGGGGGCATTTGTTGATCGGCTCGCCTTGGGCGATGCCTTCGGCGTAGGGCTTGCAGCCGGGATGGCCGCATTTGCCGCATTGGGTCTGCGGCAGCAGGGCGTCGATACTTTGGATCAGGTTCATGTCTTGACCAGCCCGCGTAATCCGAGGAAGGCCACCGCCATCAATCCGGCGCTGATCAACTGAATCGGCAGGCCCTGGAAGGGCAGGGGAATATCATTGTTGAAGGTACGCTGGCGCAAGTCGTCGAACAGGCTCAGCACCCACCAGAAGCCCAACCCGGCGCCCAAGCTGAAAGCCATCGCAGGCCCCAGCCCCTGATCACTTCGTCCGTTGAGCAACGCGACACCGAGGACACCGGCATTGCCGAGCAACAGCGGCCACAAGCCATCGAACGGCAGTGAGGGCAGCCAGCGCGCCAGCAGGCGCAGCAACGGCGAGATCAGCAGCACGCTCAGCGGCAGCCAGGCGAATAACCGGAGCGATGTCAGGTGTGTCGGAGCCAACAGCCACGCGTCGACCATATAACCGAAGGTACCGACCATTAGCATCAGGCACGCCGTCGCCAGACCCAAGGCGTGGACTTGGCGCCTGCCCTTGGCCTCTAGCAGCGGATCGATGCCCAGCGGCCATTGCAACACAAGGTTGTTGATCAGGGCGGCGCTGAACAGGGAGAGGAGGATGTCGGTCATGGTCCGTTGGTGACGAGGAGCCTGTAGGCAAGGTTAGGCATTATCCGGTACGCCGTGAGGGTGGGCCAGATATGAAAATCCCACAGTCGCTGGGAGGCGACTGTGGGATCGGTGCCGTACGCGATCGGATTATTTGATCCGTTGGCCCGGCTTGGCGCCGCTGTCCGGACTCAGCAAGTAGATCTCTTCACCGCCGGGGCCCGCCGCCATCACCATGCCCTCGGACATACCGAAACGCATTTTGCGTGGCTTGAGGTTGGCGATCATCATCGTCAACCGACCTTCAAGCTTGGCCGGGTCCGGGTAGGCGCTCTTGATGCCGGAGAACACGTTGCGTTGTTCACCGCCGATGTCCAGGGTCAGGCGCAGCAGTTTGTCCGCCCCTTCCACTGCCTCGGCCTTGACGATCAGTGCCACGCGCAGGTCGACCGCAGCGAAGGCGTCGAAGTCGATTTCCGGCGACAGCGGGTCCTTGGCCAACTCACCGTTGCCGCTCGGGCCGCCGGTATCGGTCTGGCTGGCGGCCAGGTCTTCCTTGGACGCGTCGATCATGGCCTGGACCTTGGTGGCGTCGATGCGGGTCATCAATGGCTTGAACTCGTTCAACTGATGGTTGCTCAGCAGGGTCTGGTGATCGTTCCAGGTCAGCGGCGCGACATTGAGGAACGCCTCGGCATCGGCGGCCAGCAACGGCAGCACCGGCTTGAGGAAAATCACCAGTTGGCGGAACAGGTTGATGCCCAGGGCGCAGATGGCCTGGACTTCGTCCTGCTTGCCTTCCTGCTTGGCCAGCGACCACGGTGCCTTGTCGGCAATCCAGGCATTGGCGCGGTCGGCCAGGGCCATGATCTCGCGCATGGCACGGGCGAAGTCGCGGTTCTCGTAGGCGTCGGCGATGCTTGGCGCGGCGGCCAGGAAGGCGTCGGTCAGTTCCGGCGCGGCGTTCCCTGCCACCAGTACACCGGCGTTGCCCTTATGGATGAAGCCGGCGCAACGGCTGGCAATGTTGACGACCTTGCCCACCAGGTCGGAGTTGACCTTCTGCACGAAGTCTTCGAGGTTCAGGTCCAGGTCGTCGACGCCACGGCCGAGCTTGGCCGCATAGTAGTAGCGCAGGTATTCCGGCGACAGGTGATCCAGGTAGGTGCGCGCCTTGATGAAGGTGCCGCGGGACTTGGACATTTTCTGGCCGTTGACGGTCAGGTAGCCATGGACATTGATACCGGTCGGCTTGCGGAAACCGGCACCTTCGAGCATGGCCGGCCAGAACAGCGCGTGGAAGTTGACGATGTCCTTGCCGATGAAGTGATACACCTCGGCGGTGGAATCCTTGGCCCAGAACGCATCGAAGTCCAGCTCCGGCGTGCGGTCGCAAAGATTCTTGAAACTGGCCATGTAGCCGATCGGCGCGTCCAGCCACACGTAGAAATATTTGCCGGGTTCGCCGGGAATCTCGAAGCCGAAGTACGGCGCATCGCGGGAAATGTCCCACTCCTGCAAGCCCGAATCGAGCCACTCGGCGAGCTTGTTGGCGACCGCGTCCTGCAGCGTGCCGCTGCGGGTCCAGGTCTGCAGCATCTGCTGGAAGTCAGGCAGCTTGAAGAAGAAATGCTGGGAGTCCCTGAGCACCGGGGTAGCGCCGGAAATTGCCGACTTCGGGTCTTTCAAGTCAGTCGGGGCGTAGGTGGCGCCGCATTTTTCGCAGTTGTCGCCGTACTGGTCTTCGGTGCCGCATTTCGGGCAGGTGCCCTTGATGAAGCGGTCGGCCAGGAACATCTTCTTTTCCGGGTCGAAATATTGGGTGACCGAACGGGTGGAAATATGCCCGGCGTCACGCAGCTTCAGGTAGATCTGGCTCGACAGCTCACGGTTTTCTTCGGCGTGAGTGGAGTGGAAGTTGTCGAAATCCACCAGGAACTCGGCAAAGTCGGCGCTGTGTTCAGCCTGGACATTGGCGATCAGTTGTTCCGGGGTAATGCCTTCCTTTTCCGCGCGCAGCATGATGGCCGAACCGTGGGCGTCGTCGGCGCAGACATAAATACATTGGTTGCCGCGATGTTTCTGGAAGCGCGTCCACATATCGGTCTGGATGTATTCCAGCATATGGCCAAGGTGAATCGAACCATTGGCATAGGGCAGGGCGCTGGTGACGAGGATCTTGCGTGGCTCGGACATGGGGCTCGGCTACTTGATGAAACGGAGGTCGGCCACTATAAAGCGCCGGGAAATATATTTCACCCCGCCGGCCTGTTTGTGGCGAGGGGATTTATCCCCGCTGGGTTGCGAAGCGACCCCAAAACCTGGCGCCTCGGTGAGTCAGGCTGATCGGGATCGAATGTTTTGGGACTGCTGCGCAGTCCAGCGGGCATAAATCCCCTCGCCACAAAAGGTGTTCGCACTGCTGTAATCGGGTCGCCACGCGGGAGCGTGCGGCGTAGGATAGCGGCCTGTTTTTCAAGTCTTGCTATCGGAGTTGCCCATGAGCGCCGTCAATCGCGCAGCGGTGGAAGCCGTCCTTCGCCAGTACACCGACCCTTACCTGAACCAGGACCCGGTCAGCGCCGGATGCGTGCGTGCCATCGACATCCAGGGCGATCGCGTCAGTGTCCAGCTGGAAATCGGCTACGCCGCCGATCTGTTCAAGAACGGTTGGGCGCAAATGCTGCAGATGGCCATCGAAGGCCTGGACGGCGTGGCAGCCGCCAAAGTCGAGATCAACAGCGTGATCGCCGCGCACAAGGCCCAGGCCCAGGTGCCGGGGCTGGCGAACGTCAAGAACGTGATTGCCGTGGCGTCGGGCAAGGGCGGCGTGGGCAAGTCCACCACGGCCGCCAACCTGGCGCTGGCACTTGCCCGCGAAGGGGCAAAGGTGGGGATTCTCGATGCGGACATCTACGGTCCGAGCCAGGGCATCATGTTCGGCATCGCCGAGGGTACCCGCCCGCAGGTCAAGGACCAGAAATGGTTCGTGCCGCTGCAGTCCCACGGCGTCGAAGTCATGTCCATGGCCTTCCTGACCGACGACAACACGCCGATGGTCTGGCGCGGGCCGATGGTGTCCGGGGCCTTGCTGCAATTGGTCACGCAAACCGCCTGGGGCGACCTGGATTACCTGGTGATCGACATGCCCCCGGGCACCGGCGATATCCAGTTGACCCTGGCGCAGAAAGTCCCGGTGGCCGGCACGGTGATTGTCACCACGCCCCAAGATCTCGCCCTGCTGGACGCGCGCAAGGGCGTGGAGATGTTCCGCAAGGTGAACATCCCGGTGCTGGGCGTGGTGGAAAACATGGCAGTGCACATCTGCTCGAACTGCGGGCACGCCGAGCACCTGTTCGGCGAAGGTGGCGGGGAAAAACTGGCGACCCAGTACGGCGTCGAGCTGTTGGCCTCGCTGCCGCTGTCGATGGTGATCCGCGAACAGGCCGACGGTGGCAAGCCGACCGTCATCGCCGAACCGGACAGCCAGATCGCCATGGTCTACCAGGAACTGGCCCGCCACGTCGGCGCGCGGATCGTGTTGCAGGAAGCCGCGTCACCGGCGATGCCGAACATCACCGTCAGCGACGATTGATGCTTTGAAACACAAGCCCGGGGGGGAGCGCGCTGGCGCGGGTGGGCGTCGGTTCAGTCAGCCTTGATGTGACTGATACTCTGCCATCGCGAGCAAGCTCGCTCCCACATGGGTTATGCGGTGGGTTTAGATGCGCATCCCGCCATCCATCTCCAGGATCCGACCGGTGTAGTAGTCGTTCTCGAAGATATAGGCGGCCGAATGGGCAATTTCCTCGGGTTTGCCCATGCGCTTGAGCGGGATTGCGGAGGTCATTCTTTCCAAGGCGTCGGGCTTCATGCCCAGGGTCATTTCGGTTTCGATGAAACCTGGCGCGATGCCTGCCACTCGGATGCCATAACGCGCCAGTTCCCTGGCCCAGGTCACGGTGGCGGCGACGACGCCGGCCTTGGCGGCGGAATAATTGGTCTGGCCGATATTGCCCGCGCGGGAGATCGACGAGATATTGATGATCGCGCCGCTGTTCTTCAGCTCGACCATTTTTGCCGCCACTTCACGGGTACACAGGAATACACCGGTGAGGTTGACGTCGATCACGGCTTGCCATTGGGCCAGGCTCATCTTGGTCATTTCGCCGTCCTTGACCTTGAGCAGCAGCCCATCACGCAGAATGCCTGCGTTGTTGATCAGGCCGTGAATCGCGCCGAAATCCTCTGCCACCCGGGCAACCATGTCGCTGACCTGCTCCTCGTTCGCCACGTTGCACACATAGGAACGGGCCTCGACACCCTTGGCGGCACAAGCGGCGACCGCCTGGTCGAGCTTTTCCTGATTGAGGTCGACCAGGGCGAGCTTCGCGCCCCTGCCAGCCAGATACTCCGCCATGGAGCGGCCCAGGCCCTGGCAACCGCCAGTGATAATGATTACTTTGTCGGTGAGTTGCATTCGCATGTCCCGGTGGCAGAACGTTAGAGGATTACCTTCATGGAGGCCTCTCGATCTGCGACGGTGTAGCCCGGCTGCACATGAGAACTGCCCCGACGGCGCACTGAAACATCCATCAGTCGCCTGTCCGTTTTTTAAACGGATTTCTTCAAAGGAGTCATAAATTGAGCGTTGACGTTGCCAAGCATGCCCGAGAATTGCTGCTCAAGGAATACCGGGGGATGCTCTCCACCCATTCCAAGTCGATGCCGGGTTTTCCGTTCGGCTCCGTTGTGCCGTATTGCCTGGACGAGCAGGGCCGGCCGTTGATCCTGATCAGCCGCATCGCCCAGCACACCCACAACCTGCAGAAAGATCCCAAGTGCTCGATGCTGGTAGGGGAGCGGGGCGCTGAGGATGTGCAGGCGGTGGGGCGCCTGACCTATCTGGCCGAGGCCCGCAGACTCGAAGACAGCATCGCGATCGAGGCCGCAGCCGAGCGTTACTACCGCTATTTCCCTGAGTCGCAGAACTACCACAAGGCCCACGATTTCGACTTCTGGGTCCTGGACCCGGTGCGCCATCGCTACATTGGCGGTTTCGGCGCCATTCACTGGATCGACCACCTCACCCTGGCCAATCCTTTCGCCGGCAAGGCCGAAGCCAGCATGATCGAACACATGAATGCCGATCACGCCAAGGCAATCGCCCATTACGTGGCGCTGACGGGGCTGCCGAAAACAGAACCGGCGCAATTGGTCGGCATCGACAGCGAAGGCATGCACCTGCGCATCGGGCAGGGATTGCATTGGCTCGCGTTCCCGAACCCTTGCAACACGCCGACACAAGTTCGCGAGGCCTTGGTTTATCTGGCCCACGCCGAGCAATGGCCAAAAAATGCCGAGGTTGGTGCTTGAATTCACGAAAGGGCGACGTCATCTAGGTTTTCATAGCAAGGCATTCTTGCGTTGAGGAACCTTTTGATGCGCCCTTTTTTGTTGCTCTTTCTGCTGTTCCCGGTGTTGGAGCTGTTCGTATTCGTCAAGGTCAGCGGTGCGATCGGGTTCTTCCCGGCGCTGTTGCTGGTCATTCTCGGTTCGATGCTCGGCGTGTTCGTGCTGCGCATCGCCGGTCTCGCCACGGCGCTGCGGGCCCGTGAAAGCCTGAGCCGTGGCGAGCTGCCTGCCCAGACCATGCTTGAAGGCCTGATGCTGGCCTTGGGCGGCGGCCTGTTGATCCTGCCAGGTTTCATCAGCGACGTGCTGGGCCTGGTCCTGCTGTTGCCGTTTACCCGCCGGTTGCTGGCCAACAAGATGCGCCAGCGCGCCGAAGATCAGGCGATGCGTCAGCGAGCCTTTGCCGATGATCTCCAACCTCGTGGCGGCCCGGCCCCCAGGGAGCCCGTAGGCCGCGAGCCGAACGTGATCGAAGGTGAATTCGAGCACCGCGATACCAAGTGAATATCCTGCGACACGGCACCTTCGGGTGCCGTGTCCGTTTTTGCCCGGATGAAGTAAAAATTTTCATCTCTTGCCCTTGTAATCGCCTTGCACGCCCTTATGTATGGGTCACCGCAAGGTTTCCGGTGGCGACACTGGACAGACTTCCGCGGTTCGCTTGACGAACCGCACCCCGGCTCCGCCGGCTTTTGTTAAACCCGCCGGGACTACACCGGCCGATGAAAACCAAAATTAGGAGAGATCGACAATGAAGCTTCGTCCTCTGCATGACCGCGTCGTCATCCGTCGCAGCGAAGAAGAGAAGAAAACCGCTGGCGGTATCGTCCTGCCAGGTTCGGCTGCCGAGAAAGCCAACCACGGTGAAGTTCTCGCTGTAGGTCCAGGCAAGGCACTGGAAAACGGTGAAGTACGTGCGCTGGCCGTGAAAGTGGGTGACAAGGTTGTGTTCGGCCCTTACTCCGGCAGCAACACTGTGAAAGTCGACGGCGAAGACCTGCTGGTAATGGGCGAGAGCGAAATCCTCGCCGTTCTCGAAGGCTGATTCCCCCGCTCATTTTCCCGCTACTAAAAAGTATTTAAGGAATATCGATCATGGCTGCTAAAGAAGTTAAATTCGGCGATTCCGCCCGCAAGAAAATGCTCGCCGGTGTCAACGTCCTGGCTGACGCAGTAAAAGCGACCCTGGGCCCGAAAGGCCGTAACGTGATCATCGAGAAGAGCTTCGGCGCTCCGACCATCACCAAGGACGGCGTTTCCGTAGCCAAGGAAATCGAGCTGAAAGATCGCTTCGAAAACATGGGTGCGCAGCTGGTCAAAGACGTTGCCTCCCGTGCCAACGATGACGCCGGTGACGGTACTACCACCGCGACCGTACTGGCCCAGTCGATCGTCAACGAAGGCCTGAAAGCCGTCGCTGCCGGTATGAACCCGATGGACCTCAAGCGCGGCATCGACAAGGCGACCATCGCCATCGTCAAGGAACTGAAGGGCCTGGCCAAGCCATGCGCTGACTCCAAGGCAATCGCCCAGGTCGGTACCATCTCGGCCAACTCCGACAACTCCATCGGCGACATCATTGCCGAAGCCATGGAAAAAGTCGGCAAGGAAGGCGTGATCACCGTTGAAGAAGGCTCGGGCCTGGAAAACGAACTGTCGGTTGTAGAAGGCATGCAGTTCGACCGTGGCTACCTGTCGCCATACTTCGTCAACAAGCCAGACACCATGGTTGCCGAGCTGGACAGCCCGCTGATCCTGCTGGTCGACAAGAAGATCTCGAACATCCGCGAAATGCTGCCAGTGCTGGAAGCCGTTGCCAAAGCCGGTCGCCCACTGCTGATCGTGGCTGAAGACGTCGAAGGCGAAGCCTTGGCGACCCTGGTCGTGAACAACATGCGCGGTATCGTCAAGGTTGCTGCCGTCAAGGCACCAGGCTTCGGCGACCGTCGCAAGGCCATGCTGCAGGACATCGCCGTACTGACCGGCGGTACCGTTATCTCCGAAGAGATCGGCCTGAGCCTGGAAAGCACCACCCTGGAGCACCTGGGTAACGCCAAGCGCGTGATCCTGTCCAAGGAAAACACCACCGTGATCGACGGCGCTGGCAACGATGCCGATATCCAGGCGCGTGTGACCCAGATCCGCGCCCAGGTGGCCGAGACTTCGTCCGACTACGACCGTGAAAAACTGCAAGAGCGCCTGGCCAAGCTGTCCGGCGGTGTTGCGGTGATCAAGGTTGGTGCCGGTTCCGAAGTTGAAATGAAAGAGAAGAAAGCCCGCGTTGAAGACGCCCTGCACGCAACCCGCGCAGCCGTCGAAGAAGGCGTGGTACCTGGCGGTGGCGTGGCACTGGTTCGTGCCCTGCAAGCCATCAGCGAGCTGAAAGGCGACAACGATGACCAGAACGTCGGCATCCAGTTGCTGCGTCGCGCTGTTGAAGCACCGCTGCGCCAGATCGTTGCCAACTCCGGCGACGAGCCAAGCGTCGTGGTCGACAAGGTCAAGCAGGGTTCGGGTAACTACGGTTACAACGCTGCCACCGGCGAATACGGCGACATGATCGAAATGGGTATCCTGGACCCAGCCAAAGTGACTCGTTCGGCTCTGCAAGCAGCTTCGTCGATTGCCAGCCTGATGATCACCACCGAGGCGATGATCGCTGAAATCAAGGAAGACGCTCCAGCTGGCGGCGGCATGCCGGACATGGGCGGCATGGGTGGCATGGGCGGCATGATGTAAGCCAGCCTTACCCCTGTAGCGAAAAACCCCGCCTGCGAAAGCAAGCGGGGTTTTTTATTGCCCTGGATTCATGAAGCAACACCCCATTCCCCTGTGGGAGCGAGCTTGCTCGCGATGGCGGAGTATCAGTCGATGCTTGATTGACTGACCCACCGCCATCGCGAGCAAGCTCGCTCCCACAGAGTTACTGCACCATGTTCAGGCGTTGGCGGGTTGGCTCAGCGCTACGCGATCAGCCCTGGCGGCCGGCCGGTAGAGAATGAAGTAATAACACCCCAGGCAAATCAGCCAGCAGAACACCGCTGTCCACACATTGTGGGAAAAGAAATGCGCCCCCTGCATCATCCGGCCCACGGAGAAAACGGTGCCCAGTGAGAAGGCAAATATCAGCGATTGACGGGCCAGGCGCGGACGGCGGTCGCGCAGCACGAAAAACAGCGCAAACAACGTGAAACCCGTGGCGGCGTGTCCACCGGGCCAGCATCGGCCAGGCTTGTCGGTGGCTGGACGTGGGCTCAGCAATTCACTGTAGGTTTCCTTGCCACCGAATTCTTTCAGGCTCCAGGGGCATTGCACCGCGGTGACCGCCTTCAGGGGCGTGACAAAGGCCGTTGCCAGCGCGAGCGACAAGACCAGACAGCCCAGCTCGCGTTTGAAAGGTTTGAGTCGGGCGATAAAAAAAGAAGCGATGAACCCCAGGACGGCCAGAAGAGAGAATGCGATAACGAGCTGTTTGGCCCGGTCGTGCAGGATATCTTCAAGGAAAAAACTGTGCCGGCCGATGAATCCCCCGCCAGCGGAGTTGTAGAACAGACGGGCCAGGTCCATGTCCAGCGTGGTCAGTTCCAGTAACACCAGAATGACCGCGACCACGGCGGGAATACCCAGGGCGACCGGCACGTTCAGCGGTCTGGAAGCGGGGCGCAGGAGGGTGGAAACCATGGCGGTACCTTTAAGGGAATGTTCGTGAACAGCGCGTCGCGCGAAGTGTGGGCCGCGCAGCGTTGGCGAGGTGTGAATGTTCGGTGAAAAACTCGTCAATGCGGTCCAGTCCGTGCAATGCGCTCTACTGGTTCGCCCCGACACAGGCAGATACAACCCTAGCCGCGAGACACGCTTGGCCTTAAGCTGCGCGGGCCACGACGATTGCCTACGTGTGCAGAGGAGATGCCCATGCGAATTCTATTGGTCGAAGACAACCGTGACATCCTGGCCAACCTGGCCGACTACCTGGGGCTCAAGGGCTACACCGTCGATTGTGCCCAGGACGGTTTGTCGGGGCTGCACCTGGCCGCGACCGAACACTATGACTTGATCGTGCTCGACATCATGCTGCCGGGCATCGACGGCTACACGCTGTGCAAGCGTCTGCGCGAAGATGCCCGGCGAGATACGCCGGTGATCATGCTCACCGCGCGCGACCAATTGGATGATCGTTTGCAGGGCTTCAAATCCGGGGCCGACGATTATCTGGTCAAACCTTTCGCCTTGTCGGAGCTGGCGGCGCGGATCGAAGCGGTCATGCGTCGCGCCCAGGGCGGTGGTCGGCGCGCCTTGCAGGTCGGCGACCTGAGCTACGACCTCGATACCCTGGAGGTTACCCGCGAAGGCAAGCTGCTCAAGCTCAACCCCGTAGGGCTGAAGTTGCTGGCGGTACTGATGCAGAAAAGTCCTCATGTGCTGCGTCGCGAGATACTCGAGGAAGCCTTGTGGGGCGATGATTGCCCGGACAGCGACAGCCTGCGCAGCCACGTGCATCAACTGCGACAAGTGATCGACAAACCATTCGAAAAACCGCTGCTGCATACGGTGCACGGCGTCGGTTACCGCTTGGCCGAGGGCCGCGATGGAGTTTAAGCAAAGCCTTGCCCAGCGGATCATCATCGCGTTCGCGTTGATGAGCGCGTTGGTGGCGGGGGCCTTCGCCCTTGGCATCGTGGCAACGGTCCACCTGGTGGAAGAAAAACTGATTTCCGCCGGGCTCGGCGGCGACTTGCAACGCTTGCTGTTGATGGACAGCGTTTCCGACTGGAGTCATCGGCCCGAACCCGACCAGTTGTTCTATTTCAGCGGCGGCCCGGGTGACTTCGAGCTGCCCAAGGATCTCCGTCACCTCGACCGTGGCTTTCATGAGGTGTTTCGCGAACAACTGTCCTACCACGCCATGGTGGAGATCGTTGACGGTCGGCATTACGTGTTGCTGCAGGACCAGAGCGATTTCGAGGAGCGTGAACGGGTCCTGTTCGCCGTGGTGTTGGTGGGCTTCGTGCTCAGCCTCGCATTGGCAGTGTTCCTGGGGTGGGTGTTGGCCCGTCGGGTGATGGCGCCGGTCGTGCGCCTGGCCCGCCAGGTTCGGCATCGCGACCAGCTCCTCGGACTCGCGCCACCGCTGGCCCCGGACTATGCCGCCGACGAAGTGGGCGAGCTGGCCGTGGCGTTCGACGCTACGTTGGGCCGACTGCGCCAAGCCTTGACCCGTGAGCGGCTATTCACCAGTGACGTCAGCCATGAGTTGCGCACGCCATTGATGGTCTTGGCCACGTCCTGCGAACTGTTGTTGGAGAATCCGGCACTCGACCAGCGGGGGCGTACTCAGGTCGAACGCATCAACCGGGCCAGTGAAGAAATGCGCGAATTGGTGCAGACCTTCCTGATGCTTGCCCGGGCCCAGCGCGAAGACAACGGAATGGCACCCCGGCTGACGCTTGGTCAGGTCGCGGAAAACCTGCTCGGTGTATGGCGCGCTCCTATCGAATCCAAAGGTCTGGCGTTGATCTTCGAACCGGGGCAGCCCCTTGATACACCGTATAACGCCACCTTCCTCACAGCTGTCATGGGCAACCTGTTGCGCAATGCCTTGCATTACACCGATCAGGGGTTCATTCGTGTTTCGCTGACCGCGACAGGTTTCGTGGTCGAAGACAGCGGCGTGGGCATCCCCGAGGAGAAGCGCGAGGCGATGTTCGAACCTTTCGTGCGAGGGAACGAAAAGCGCGGCGAAGGCCTGGGGCTGGGGCTGTCGTTGGTGCAACGGATTTGCGAGAACCAGGGTTGGACGGTCAGCCTCAGCACAATGGAACCCAATGGCTGCCGTTTCGAGGTAGAACTGAATCCGAAGGGCTGACACTGGTACTTGAAAAACCTTGAAACGATTCGTCAATTTTCGCGACGGATTTTTCACAAAGAGATGACATGCCGGTTCATAAGGTTGGGCATTCGTAACGGAGTGCCCCCATGTCGAAGACCGTCAAGCTGGATTTTTCCGAGAAATACGACGAGCAGCACGCCAAGCAATATTTTCTCAAGCATCGCAGTGGATTGAGCCGTCGTCTCTCCCACCATCGCGACCAACAACTAGCACGCCGCGCCCTGACCCTGGCGGGTGAGCCTGGCTTGGTGCTGGACCTGCCATGCGGAGCGGGGCGTTTCTGGCCCTTGCTGGCCGAAAAACCGAACCGGGTCATTATCGGTGCGGACAATTCCGAAGCCATGCTTCAAACCGCAATGAGCGCTCAGCCCGCCGATGTCGTAAAACGGGTACAACCTTTGCAGACTTCTGCGTTCGACATCGCCTTGCCTGATAACGCCGTCGATAGCATTTTTTGCATTCGCCTGCTCCACCACATCGGTGAACCCGCGCACCGCCTGGCGATTCTGCGGGAATTCGAGCGTGTCAGCCGGGACAGCGTGATCGTTTCATTGTGGGTCGATGGCAATTTCAAGGCCTGGAAACGCAAACGCGCGGAGCGAAAGCGTGGGCAGAAAGGCTACCAAAACCGATTTGTGTTACCTGCTGTTACGGTGGAGGAGGAATTTCGACAGGCCGGGTTTCGGATCCAGGAACAATTGGATTTCCTACCGCTTTATGCCATGTGGCGAGTTTATGTATTGCGCAAGGGGTAACGGGATGGCAGTGCAGGCAGCAGGAGCCCCAACGGCTTCTCATAGTTGCTTCGATCATTTTTGGAATCAGCGCGGCGAATGGGTGGAAGAGCCCAATACGCGCCGTGGCGGTGAAAGTGGCGTACAACGGATCAGCAGTAATGGCGAACTGTTGTATTCCAAGCGTCAGACGGGGCACATCTACCGCAGCCTGATGCATCCGTTTGGTCGCCCGACTGTGCTGCGTGAGCAGCGTGCGTTGTCGGCTCTGAGCGAGCTCAACGTCACGGTTCCCCAGATTTTTTTCTGCGGCGCCCAGAGAGACCCGCTGCATAAGTGGCGTGCGCTATTGGTGACTCACGCGATGGATGGCTTCCAGGAAATCGAACACTGGTATGCCGGAGGCGGACGCGAACGTCACGGCGAGGCCGTACATGACCATATCCTCCAGTCGTTGGCTGAAAACCTGGCTCGTATGCACAAGGGCCGCTGGCAACATGGATGCCTCTACATCAAGCATGTGTTTGTCCGCGTGACCGGAGAAGGCGAGTCGGCGAAGGCCGAAGTCGCCCTGTTGGATTTCGAGAAATGCCGACAACGCCTGACTGCCCGAAGCGCGGCCTCCCACGACATGAAGCAACTGCGGCGCCATTCGTCGTTTCGTGATTCCGACTGGAAAAAACTGGTCTACTTTTATGAGACGGCGTTTGGCAGCGCTATCAAAGGTTTATAGCGATGAAACTAGAAATTGCTAGAGGTTTGTTTCTAGTCGGAGCCCTGGCAGTTGCATCAATGGCGGTCGCGGTATGGGAGCAGCCCCGATCACAGATCCTCAGTGCCTCCAACCATACTTCCACCGTTGGCGCGCATTGCCCTTTGCCTCGAGTAGCAAAGGCGACGGATGCTATCCGACCGGATAACGATCTGTTGCTGTTCATGTTTGGCCTGTCCCAAGGCATGAAGCCTCAGAGTTGAGCGTCCTGATTCAAAACAAAGGCCTCGCATTTGCGAGGCCTTTGTTTTTTGCACCGTCACAGGTCTCAGTGTTTGTCGGCTTTGGCCAGCAAGGTGTAGACACAAGGCAATACGAACAACGTGAACAGGGTGCCGATCGACATGCCCGTGGCGATGACCGTGCCGATGTCGAAGCGGCTGACCGCTCCGGCGCCGGTGGCCAGGATCAACGGCACCATGCCGAATACCATTGCCGCGGTTGTCATCAGTACGGGCCGCAGTCGTATCGACGCGGCCTGCTCAACGGCATCGCGCGGGCTCAGGCCTTGTTCCTTGCGCAATTGGTTGGCGAACTCGACGATCAGGATACCGTGCTTGCTGATCAGTCCAATCAGCGTCACCAGCCCGACCTGGGTATAGATGTTCATGCTCGACCAGCCGAGGAACAGCGGAATCAGCGCGCCGCAAATGGATAACGGCACCGTGACCAGGATGACCAGTGGATCCCGGAAACTCTCGAACTGCGCGGCCAGCACCAGGAAGATGATCGCAAGCGCCAGGCCAAAGGTCACCCACAGCGCACTGCCTTCCTGTACGAATTGGCGCGAAGCTCCGGCGTAATCGAAGGCGAACCCCACCGGAGCTTCCTCGCGGGCAATCTGGCGGACGGTTTCAATGGCCTCGCCCATGCTCACGGTTGGAAAGCCTGAAATCGTCACCGCATTGAGCTGCTGGAACTGATTCAATTGGCGCGGTCGTGCCCGGTCGCTGACCTTGATCAGCGTCGACAGCGGGAGCGATTCGCCCTGGGTATTCTTTACGTAGTAATTGTTCAGCCAGTCCGGATTGTCCCGAAACGGTCGTTCGACCTGGGCAATTACTTTGTAGCTGCGCCCTTCCAGAGTGAAGCGGTTTATCTCGGACTCACCCAGCAGTGTTGCCAGGGTTCCGCCCAGGTCCTGCATCGACACGCCCATCTGGGCGGCCTTGGCGCGATCGATATCCACCACGACTTCGGGTTTGTCGAAGGCCAGGTCGATGTCCATGAAAGCGAATTTGCCGGACTCCAGCGCGCGTTTCTTGACCCGTTCGGCAATCTGCAGCAGCGTCGTGTAGTCCTTCGGCGAATTGATGACGAACTCGAAGGGCAAGCCTTCGCCGGTGCCTGGCAGCGAGGGCAGGTTGAAACCGAAGATCTGCAGGCCCGGGATGCCTTCCAGCTTGGCCTGGACCTCGGGCAGGATTTCCATCTGGGTGCGGCTGCGTTCGTTCCAGGGCTTGAGCAAGAAGCCGCCGATGCCTGACTGGACGCCGTTATAGCCGTTGATCTGGAAAGAGGAGTAGTACTCGGGGAACTCCTTGAAGATCGTGATGAAGTGATCGGTGTAGGCGTTCAGGTAATCGAGGTTGGTCGTCTTCGGCGCGTTGGCCATCATGAAGATGATGCCTTGGTCCTCGTCGGGTGCCAGCTCGGACTTGGTGAACATGATCAGCACGGGAATGAGCAACAGCACGATCACCGCGAATACCAGCACCACGGGCCGACTGTTGAGCGTGCCATGAAGCAGGCGTTGGTAACGGTTTTTCAGGCGTTCGAAAATCACGTCCAGTCGATGGGCCAGCCCCGTGGGATTCTCGTCATGGCGCAGGAGCATCGCGCACATCATGGGTGACAAGGTCAGCGCGACGATGCCTGAAATGACCACGGCGCCAGCCAGGGTCAAGGCGAACTCCTTGAACAATGCCCCCGTCAGGCCTTCAAGCAAGCCGATGGGCGCGTACACCGCCGCGAGGGTTATGGTCATCGAGACCACCGGCATGGCTATTTCCCGCGCGCCTTCAATGGCGGCGTCGAATGGGGTCTTGCCTTCCTCCATGTGTCGGTGGATGTTTTCCACGACCACGATGGCATCGTCCACCACCAGGCCGATGGCGAGCACCATGGCCAGCAGCGTCAGCAGGTTCATGGAGTAGCCCATCAACTGCATGAAGAACATGACGCCGATCATCGACAGTGGAATGGTCACTACCGGGATGAGCACCGAGCGCAAGGCTCCGAGGAACAGGAAGACCACGACGATGACGATCAGTACCGCCTCGAACAAGGTCTTCACTACCTCGTCGATGGAGGCCTGGATGAACAAAGTGGCGTCATAGGCGATCTCGGCCTTGAGGTTGGTCGGAAGCTGGGCTTCCATCTCCGGCATGATCTTGCGCACTTCCTTGATCACGTCCAGTGGGTTCGCGCCGGGCGTGGCCTTGATCCCGATGTATACCGAAGGCGTGCCGCCAAAGGAGCTGATGGTGTCGTAGTTTTCGGCGCCCATTTCCACGCGAGCGACGTCCCGCAGCAACACGCGGCTGTCCCCGGCGGTCTTCAGGGGGATCGCGGCGAACGCTTCGGCGGACTTGAGTTCGGTGTTGGCGTTGATACTGGTAACGACGTACTCGCCTTTCACTTCGCCGGCGGCAGAAAGAAAGTTCTGCTGGCGCACCGCATCGGTCACGTCGGCAGCCGTCAGCCCAAAGCCTGCGAGCTTGACCGGGTCCAGCCAAAGGCGCATGGCAAAGACCTGGTTGCCGAGAATCTCCGCCTCAGCCATGCCGGGCAGGGTTGCCAGTTTGGGCTGGATCACCCGTGACAGGTAGTCGGTGATCTGCGGATTGTTCAATTCCTTGCTGAAGAAACTGATGTACATCAGCGCCGAGGCGTCGGCAGCCTCTCGGCTGAGAACGGGGTCCTCGGCGTCCTGGGGCAGCTGGTTCTTGACCTCGTTGGCCTTGGCCAGCAGTTCGGTAAAGAGCCGGTCGCTGTTGGAGCCGATACGGGCATAGACCGAGATCACCGAGAAATTCTGTCGGCTGACCGAGGTCATGTAGTCGATGCCTTCGGCACTGGCCAGGCTTTGTTGCATTGGCTGGGTGATATAGCCCTGGATAGTCTCGGCATTGGCGCCGGGGTAGGCGGTGGTCACCGTGATCAGGGCGTTTTCCATCTGCGGATACTGGCGCAGGGGCAACTTGCTCCAGGCCTGGAAGCCCAGCAGCACGATCAACAGGCTGACCACGGTGGCGAGCACCGGGCGGCGGATGAACGGATCGGTAAAAGCCATGGGGGTTCCTTGATCAGTCCGCGCGCGGCGTGCTGTTCTGTTCGGTCAGGGTCTTGTCGTCGCTGATGGCGATGGACGTGCCGTTGTCGAGCTTGAGCTGGCCGGCAATCACCACGTCTTCACCGCTGTGCACGCCCTTGGTCACCAGGACCTGCCCGTCGCGACGCTCACCCGTCTCGACGAAGCGCCGCTCGGCGATCAGGACCGGCTGGCCCCTGTCATCTTTCTCGACGCTGCCATCGGCGGCTTTCTTCTGGGTGACCACGTACATCGAGTTGCCGTAGAGCGTGTAGGTCACGGCGCTCTCCGGCACGACGATGCCGGTGGCCACGTCTGGCAAGACGACCTGCAGGTTGGCAAACATGCCGGGCAACAACTTGCCATCGGGGTTGGCAAGGTTGGCGCGCACCAGCACATTGCGGGTGCTGTCCTCGACCTTGGGGTTGATGGCGCTGATGGTGCCGACGAATGTCTGGCCTGGGTAGGCCGAGACACTGACGTTGACCGTTTGGGCAACGGCGAGCCGAGGCACCGTCTGTTCCGGGACATAGAAATCCACGTACAGGCTACTGAGGTCCTGCAGGGTGGCGATCACCGTGCCGCTGGCCAGGTAATCGCCAACGTCCACCTGACGAATGCCGATGGTGCCGCTGAACGGCGCGACGATGTGTTTCTTCGCCAGCGATGCCTTGAGCTGGTTGACCGTGGCCTGGTTCTTCTTCAACTGGGCCGCAAGCCGATCGAACTCGCCTTTGGAAATCGCCTGGCTGCCGACCAGTTGTCGACCCCGGCCGAAATCCAGCTGCGACAGGCCAAGGTCGGCCTGGGCGGTTTCCAGCAGGGCGCTTTCGACTTCGCTGTCCAGTTGCAGGAGCGGTTGGCCGGCCTTGACCTTTTGCCCCGATTCGAACTGCAGCTTTTGCACCGTGCCGGCGATCTCCAGGCTCAGGTCAACGCCTTGCAAGGCCTTCAGGCTGCCGACGGTGGGCAGGCGAGACTGCCAGGGTTGCTCGGTGGCCTTGGCCACGGCAACGCTGACGGGCGGCTTCGGGACAGAAAACATCTGGATCTGCTGGTAGATGGAGAAGGCCTTGTAGCCTGCCAGCAACAGCACCACCAGCAGGACAACACCCAACATGATCAGCATGCGGCGTCGCAGCATGTTCCACTTCCTTGGAAAAGAGCTGAGAGAAAATACAGATAGGCGGGCACATTACCCTGTGCGCTCGGGGTATTCCAGATGCTGGCGGGACGGTGGGGCGTAGGACTCTTCTGAAAAGTCATAGCGCCCGGCACCGCCCCCCGCTCAGACCAGATGCAGATGGTTGTCCCAGAGCCCCGCCGGCAGGTCCAGCGGTTTTGCAACCAATTGTGATTGCCGGCAATCGTAATAGCGGCAACGCCCCTGGCCCGATGTCACGACGAAACCGTCGGCCACCGCGCCCACCCCGGCGCAATCCGGCAAAGGCGCGTCCAGGCGAACCTCGCCACTGTCCAGGTCCCAGATGAAAAAGCGATTGCCCCGTGGCGCCGTCAGGGCCACCAGGCGCAGTTCGCTGTGCACGGCGACGCTGGCGGTGTAGTGCCCCATGGCCTGCAACTGATGTTCGGGCACCGGGAACGCCTGGAAAGGTTGGCCCGGTCGCTTGATTGCCAGCAGTTCCGACGGCTCATGTGCGGCGCCCATGAATTGCTGGCCGGAGACGATGGTCCCGTCGCTGGCGATGCCCAAATGGCGCACGCTGTTCATCTGCTGGGCGAGGGTTTCCTTGCTCAGCAGCGTGCCATCGCGCTGCATCAACACCAGGCTCGGCTCCATGGCGTCAAGGTTCATTTCGACCCGACTTTCGGCCTCGGTGCGAATGCCGCCGTTGGCAACGACCAATGTCTCGCCGTCGGGCATCCATGACACTTGGTGGGGGCCAATGCCGTGGGTGGAGATTTCGCCGCTGTGGACCAGCCGCTCGCCTTCGAAACGATACACGCCCAGCAGGCCGCGCCCCGGGTCGCGGGTGTCGTTCTCTGTGGCGTACAACCACTCGCCACTCTTGTGGATCACCGCGTGACCGTAGAAATGCCGGTTCGGCAACGAGGCGATGGTCTGCAGCAGCGCCCCGTCGCGCAGGTCGATGAGATAGCTTTCGGTGCCTGGACGGCGGGCAACGAACAGCGCGATCGGCAGCGTCGGGTGGTTGATGATGTCATGGCAACGCTGGCCGACCCGGGTGGCGAACACCCGGGTGCCGTCCAGTCGATAGCCGACGGCGAAGTGATTGCCATCGCCATCGTCCCGTGCTGAAAGCAGTAGCGCACGCTTGTCCTTTTGCTTGAACAGCGTCCAGCCGCCCAGGGTAACGGCACCCAGCAGCATGCTGCCGAGTGCCAGAGCCTGACGTCGAAACATGATCAGTCACCGTCGTTGGCGTTGAAGCCCAGTTGAATGCCTAGCGCCTTGGCCAGTTCGCCCTCGTGCAGGCGATGGACGACGTTGAGGCTGTCGTACAAATCGTTGAGTTGCTGGCGCCCGGCGTCGTCGTTGAGCATGTCGGTCAGTGAGCGCTGGCTGCTGGCGAACAGCTTCAACGAGGCATCGTAGGCAGCATCGATCTTGTCCGCCAATGGCTTCTGGTCGCTTGGCAGCAGACCGCGCAGGCCTTTGTTGTCGACGCCGACCCACACGGTCCTGGCGGCGCTCAGGCTGGCTTCCAGGCCTTGCAGTGACGATTGGCTGCGCCAGGCATCGGCCTGGAACGGTTGCGGCACGCCCTTGCTCTGGCGGCCCATTGGAGTGCCAAGTTTTTTCTTCAAGGTGTCCAGGGCAGTGACCTGGACCCGCAGCAGATCAGCGATTGCCTCGTGGGAATCGGCGTAGCGCTGGTTAGGAAACTTGCTCATCTGGGCGAGCATGCCGTCGTTGGTGTTCCAACGGGACAGGATCTCTTCGGCCAGTTGCTTCTGGCGTTCACCAATGGCGGTAAGCAGTGGGCAGTACTTGGCTTTCTGGGCGCTGTCGGCCATGTCGATCTTGGCGTCGAACAGCAGGTATTCGTAGGCGGAGAGCCCTTGCACGACAACACTGGATTTGGCCAGGCCGGCGGCGTCGATCTGCGGCTCGCTGTTGACCAATTGCTCGACCTGGCGGCCGACCAGGTTTTTCTTGTCCGGCCAGAACTGCACTTGCCAGGCGCGGTTGCCCTCGGCCAGTGGACCGATCAGCAGTGGTTGCAGTTCGGCCCAGGCTTTTTGTGCCTTGAGAAAGTCGGCGCGGGCGGTCTCCAGGGTTTCCTTGCCTTGGCAGAACGCCAAGGCACTGCTCGCCAATTGCCGGTCTGCCTCGACCCAGCGGCTGTAGGTCGGCAGGATCACTTGCTTGGCAATGGCAGCCGACGTGACCGCCTGGGGATCCTGGGGCGAGCAGGCGCCGAGGGCGATGGCGGCGAGGCTGGTGAACAACAGCTTGGGACGGAACATGTCGGGCTCCCGTTTCAGGAAATAACGTTAAAGGGAATTCAGGAAAGCCAACAGCGCAGCGCGCTGCTCGGCGTTGAAAGCCAAGACCTGTCGCTGTGCCGCCTGGGCCTCGCCGCCATGCCAGAGCACGGCTTCGAGGAGGTTGCGGGCGCGACCGTCGTGCAGGAACTGGGTATGACCGCTGACGGTTTCGGTCAGGCCGATACCCCATAACGGCGGAGTCCGCCAGTCGCGGCCGCTGGCCTGGAACTCGCTGCGGTTGTCAGCCAGGCCTTCACCCATGTCGTGCAGCAGCAAATCGGAGTAGGGGCGGATGACCTGGTTCGCCAGCTCCGGCTCGGCAGCGTTGGCGGACGTGGTGTATTGGGGGGTGTGACAGGACTGGCAACCCGCTTGGAAAAACAGATTCTTGCCCGCCAGCACTTGGGGCGAGTTCACGTCGCGACGGGCCGGCACGGCGAGGTTGCGGCTGTAGAACAACACCAGGCGCAGAATGTTGTCGCTGACCTCCGGCTCGCCCTTCGGACCGTTGCCGTTGGGCGCGCGCTTGCAATCGACCTGGGCCTCGGTGCAATCGTCGAACGGACGCAGGCTGGTCGTCAGGCCCATGTCGCCGGAAAACGCATGGACGTTCTGTTGATTGAGGTTCGGCTGCCCGGCCTTCCAGCCGAAACGCCCCGGCACGGTCTTTTGCTGGATATCGTCCCAGACCCTGTTCGGACGGCCAGCAATACCGTTTTTGTCCCGTGCCTGAGCCTGCGCATTCGCCAGGATGGCGTCGTCGGGGATGGCCTCGAGCAAACCCAGGCCGATCATCGGCGGTGCGACGCGGGCCGAAAAACGCGTGTCGGGGTGCATCGGGCCATAACCCAGCTGGGTAATCTGCAGGTTCGGCTTGCGCAGTTCCACGACGGTGCCGTCGTTGAAACGCACCGGGACTGGCGAGTAATCGACCCGCACCTTGCCTTCCGGCGCAACGCCTGGCACGGACATGTCTTGCAATTGCCCGCCGTAGGTCGGTTCCGGCACGACGCCGAGCTGTTCGATGACCTTCGCGTAGGGTGGCGCGTCCGGAATCGACAGGCGCACCAGCATCGATACCGCGCTGGTTGCGTCTGGTGCGGGCGGGTGGCCGCGACCGTCCTTGATATGACAGTTCTGACAGGCATTGGTGTTGAACAAGGGACCGAGGCCATCGCGGGCAGTCGTCGTCGAAGGAGCGATCACCCAAGGGCTGCGGAAGAAACTGTTGCCGACGCTGAAATCCACGCGCCGCGAGGGCGGCAGGTTGGCCGAAGGCAGGGAAAAGGCATTCTGGTCGGCCTTGCGTACCGTCGCGTTGCCACCGGACTTGGCTTCGCCGGGCTCGGCCTGGGTGAAACGCGGGGCGTCATCGCAGGCACTCAGGCCCAAGGCCAACAGCAGAGCGCATAAGCGAAGAGGCAACGACGGCATTGGAAATCCTGCGGGACGAGTGAAACGCGGGCGCAAAGTCTAACAGGGCGGGGCGGTTTGAATAAGAGGAATTATCGTTTGGTTTGATCGGGGCGCTTGATTTCCTGTGGCGAGGGAGCTTGCTCCCGCTGGGTTGCGAAGCAGCCCCAAAACCAGGCGCCGCGGTGCAACAGGTAAATCCCGCCAACCAGTTTGCGACTGCTGCGCAGCCGAGCGGGAGCAAGCTCCCTCGCCACGGGGTTCACTGTTGGTCTGTAGGGGGGACTACTGCCCCCGGCACCAACGGCAATTCCAGCGTCGCGATGAACCCGCCCTCGGGATGGTTGGCCAATACCAGCGCTCCGCCGTGGCGTTCGGCTGCGCGGCGGGCGATCGCCAGGCCCAGGCCATGACCGGCAGTGGTCTGGCCGGGCGCGCGATAGAACGGTTCGCCCAGTTGGCCCAGATGCTCGGCCTCGACGCCCGGCCCGTGATCGCGCACGCTGACCAGGATTCGCTCCCCCTGGCGCACCGCGCGCATTTCGACGGGCTGCCCGTCCGGACTGAAGCGCTGGGCGTTGCGCAACAAATTGTCCACGGCACGCTCGATCATCGTCGGCCAACCCTTGAGGGCCAGGTTCGGCTCGGTTTCCAGCTGCACGATTTGCTCCGGCGAAGCCATCTGGGCATCTTTTTGTAGATTGATCAGTAGCCCGTTGAGATCGACCTCTTCGGCACTGGCGTTGTCGGCATCGACGCGAGCCAGGACCAGGATTTCACTGATCAGCGCTTCCAGTCGATCACACTCACGCGTCAGTCGCGGCCAGAGTTTTTCGCGCTCCTCGGGGCTCGCGCGCTCCGCCAGTGCCAGGGCGATGCGCAGCCTGGCCAGGGGCGAGCGCAATTCGTGGGAAACGTCGCGCAGCAGTTGGCGCTGGCTGGCGATCAGGCTTTGCAGGCGCGCGCCCATGCGATTGAAATCCGTGGCCAGCACACCAAATTCGTCCCGTCGGTTGGCCAGCTTGGCTAGGCTGTTCTGCTGATAGGCCGCTTGCCCCAGGTCATGCACCGCGCCGCGCAGTCGGCTCAGCGGACGGGTGATGGAAAGGGTCACCAACAGGCTGAACAAGGTCAGTACTACCAGGGCAATCGCTAGGGCACTGAGGGGCCAGAGCAAGCTGCCGCGGTGCCAGGCGTCCAATTCGGGGTGGGGGATGCGGTAGATGAACAGGTACGTGTCGCCGGTCTTGGCGCTGGTGAACTCGTCGGTCAGGCGCCGCCAGGGCAGGCGTCGGTCGTCGTTGTTCTGGCGCGCCTCGAACGCGGCGGCACGGTGCGGAAAGGTGCCGCGCACCACCGGGTCGCCACTTTCGTTGAGCACTTGGACGTCGATGTGATACTGGCGCTTGCGCTGTTGGAGGATGGCCTGCGCGGCGTCTTCGCCCTGGCTTTCGTAAGTCTGCGTCCACTCTTCGGCCAGGGTATTGAGGCCTGGATGACGGCTGAGGATCCAGGCGTCCTGGTTCAGCATGTGGCCCATCAGAATCGAAAGTCCCGCCACCAGAGCGATGGCCAGCCAGAAACTGGCCAGGACGCGCCAGAACAATGAACGCACGGATTTATCCTCGAAAACAAAGAAAGCCCAACGGCGGTGTGCCGTTGGGCTGGTGGTACTTCAGGGCATTATTGCGCTTTTTGCGGCTGTTGCGCTTTCCAGGCCTTGAATTCGGCCCACTCGGCCCGACGTTCGGCCTGCTTCTTCTGGATCGCGTCGAATTCTTTCTGTTGTTCCGGCTTCAACAGTGCGCGGATCTGCGCATCGACTTTTTGGTGCCGAGCCTCCCTTTCGTCCTGCATGGCTTTCTGGTCGGCTGGCGACAGCTTGGCCAGGTATTTGTCCACCAGTTCACGTTGTTCGTGGCGTTGTTCGCCCATGATCCGACGGATCTGCTGGCGTTGCTCGTGGCTCAGGTCCAGTTGGCTGTAGGGACCTCTGTCATGCATCTGGCCACCGTGGCGCGGGCCGTCCATCGGGCCCATCGGGCCAGGACCTTCGGGCATGGCCATGGCGACGGTCGGCAGGGCTGCGGCGAACATCAGGGCGGTGAGGGTCTTGCGCATGGTGTTTCTCCTTGTCTCGTTCCCGGTCAGTTCCGGATGTGTCCAGATTACGGAGATCAAGGTCAGCGGCGGTCAGGGGTGGGTAAAGCTTGGGTAAAGACGGTTTGGTGCGGACCTGACAAATCCAGCGGGCGAAGACTAATCCCCGTGGCAAGGGAGCTTGCTCCCGCTGGGCTGAAGCGGCCCCAAAGATCTTGCGGTTGCTGCGCAACCGAGCGGGAGCAAGCTCCCTCGCCACAGGGTGATCAGTGTTGCTCAAAGGCTGTAGTAATAACCCCGGCTACGCAGCGCCACGATCCGTGGCCGGCCATCGGGGTGGGGGCCGATTTTCTTGCGCAGGTTGCTCACGTGCATATCGAGGCTGCGGTCGTACAGGGTCAGCTTGCGGCCCAGGGCGAGCTGCGCCAGCTCCTGCTTGTCCAACGGCTCGCCCGGTTGCTTGAGCAGCGCTTCGAGCAGGCGGCTTTCGGACACCGTGAGGGTTTGTTCCTGCTCGTCGATGCTGACGACGCCGCGTACCGGGCTGAAGGTCAGGTCGCCCAGTTCGATCTGGCTGGACACGGCCGTCGGGTGGCTGCGCCGCAGCACGGCGCGCAGGCGGGCGGTCAGTTCCCGTGGGTCGCAGGGTTTGGCCAGGTAATCATCGGCGCCCAATTCCAGGCCGAGGATGCGGTCCAGCGGCTCGCCACGGGCCGAGAGCATCAATACCGGCAGCTCCGGATGATCGTTGCGCAATTGCTTGAGCAATTCCAGGCCGCTGCCGTCGGGCAGCATCACATCCAGCACCACCGCCGCCGGGGCGGTTTCGGCCAGGGCCTTGCGGGCGCTCAGGCCATCGTGGCAAGCGCGGACCTGGAAACCTTCCTGGCCCAGCCAACTGCCGAGGAGCTCACACAGCTCCTGGTCATCATCTATCAGTAACAGCTCGCTCATGACTCACTCAATTTAGCCATTGCCGACGTTGTCTACGTCCACCGCTGGCAAAGATACCGCAGAGCAGGGCCAATAGCGCTACCCCGGCGCCCACCACGAACCATTGCTGCTGATCGGTCAGCAGGCGTGGCAGGGGATTGGCCTGGGCTTCCTTGAGCTGCAATTTCAAGCGCTGGTTTTCCTGGCGCAACCGTCCCACCAGCGCGCTTTCGCGTTCGCCGTTGGTGTTCTGTAATTGTTGGGTGAGCTCTTCACGCATGCGCTCGCTGTCTTTCAAGCGTTGCTGCAATTCGGCGATCTGGCCGCCTGCGCTCAGCGACAAGGGCGTCGAATGGCCGGCTTCGGAGGTTTCCTCGCCATGGGCGGGCGCCCCGATCGCCAACGTGACCAACAACAGGCACAACGGACCTTTGCGCATTGCAGCTCCTGAATTCCAATCGAGATTTAGCAGATTAGACAGGTTGTCGGCAGGCGGACGAGAACAATGAGCCATTGAGCGCAATGAGCCAGGAAGGCTCATCGCGCCGGGGAAATTTACGGCAGGACTTGCTTGAACGGCTTGACCTCGACATTGGCATAGACGCCAGCTGTCACGAACGGGTCGGCCTTGGCCCAGGCTTGTGCGGCGGCCAGGGACTCGAACTCGGCCACGATCAGGCTGCCGGTAAAACCGGCGGCGCCTGGGTCGTTGCTGTCCACCGCCGGATGGGGACCGGCCAGCACGATGCGGCCTTCGGCCTTGAGCTGTTGCAGGCGCTCCAGGTGCTCAGGGCGGGCAGCCAGGCGTTTTTCCAGGGAGTTGGCGACGTCGGTGGCGATGATGGCGTAGAGCATGTCAGTCCTCGGTTTTTGGCGTGGTGGGGTCGGCATCGTGCAGGTGACGGGACAGGTAGATGCCCTGGCCAATCAGGAACAGCAACGTCATGCCCAGGCTGCCGAACACCTTGAAGTCGACCCAGTATTCCTGGAACGTGAACGCAACGAACAGGTTGGCGGCGCCACAGAACAGGAAAAACGCTATCCAGGCGATGTTCAGGCGGGTCCAGATCAGCTCGGGCAGGTTGATGGCGTGGCCCATGATGCGCTTGATCAGCAGGCGGTCGCCGATGAAGTGGCTGCCGATGAAGGCCAGGGCGAACAGCCAGTTGACCACCGGGGCTTTCCATTTGAGGAACGTCTCGCTATGGAAGGCCAGGGTCAGGCTACCGAATACAAGGCAGGCGATCAGGGTCAGCCACTGGCTCTTCTCCAGCTTGCGCTGGGAGATGAACAGCGCGCCGTAGACCACCAGGGAACTGATGATCAGCACCGCGGTGGCGCTGTAGATACCGCCTACAGTCAAGGAGTGGCCGGCGATATCGACGGTCCGGGGATCAAGTTTGTAGACGATGAAAAACAGCAGGAGCGGGATGAAATCGATGAATTGTTTCACAGTGGCAGCCAGGAGCAGGATGTGGCGGCATAATAACAAACATCCTTGGCCGCGATAGGGCCAGCTGATTTGAGGTAACAAAGTCCCGTGAATGTTGATTTGCACTGCCATAGCACGGCCTCCGATGGGGCCCTGGCGCCTGCGGTTCTGGTGGCGCGGGCGTTCGAGCACGGCGTGCGAGTCCTGGCCCTGACCGATCACGATACCCTCGAAGGCCTCGACGAGGCCCGCAGTGCCGCGACCGCGCTGGGCATGCAGTTGGTCAACGGGGTCGAGCTGTCCTGTACCTGGGGCGGGGCGACCATTCATGTATTGGGCTACGGTTTTGATGTGACGGCACCGCCCTTGGTCCAGGCCATCGCCGAGTTGCGCGATGGTCGTTGGCTGCGCTCCGAGGAGATCAGCCGCAAGCTCGCCCTCAAGGGCATGCCCGGTGCGCTGGAAGGGGCCCGGCAGATCCAGCAGGAATTGGGCGACAGCGGCAACGCGCCGGCCCGGCCGCATTTTGCCGACTGGATGGTGCGCGAAGGTTTCGTCAAGGACCGCGCCGAAGCCTTCCGCAAATGGCTGGGGGCCGGCAAGCTGGGGGACGTCAAGCAGCACTGGCCGACACTCGAGGAGACGGTCGGGACACTGCGGGCCGCCGGCGCCTGGATCAGCCTGGCGCATCCCTGGCACTACGATTTCACCCGCAGCAAGCGCCGCCGCCTGATAGCCGACTATATTCAAGCAGGGGGCCATGCCATCGAAGTGGTCAATGGCCATCAGCCGGCCGAGCAGGTCGGCAGCCTGGCGATCCTCGCCCGGGAGTTTGGATTGCTGGTGAGCGCCGGCAGCGATTTCCATGGCCCGGGGGGCTGGTCCGAGATAGGCGAATATCGCCCGTTGCCGGAAGATCTGCCACCACTATGGTGTAGATTCAAACATGATCCCGTTATCGCCGCCGTCTGAACAGGTAGAACACGTGAGTCAATTTTTCCAGATTCATCCGGAAAACCCGCAAGCGCGCCTGATCAAACAGGCCGTGGAAATCATCCGTGGCGGTGGCGTGGTGGTTTATCCCACCGACTCGTCCTACGCCATCGGTTGCCAGATCGGCGACAAGAATGCCGTCGAGCGAGTCAGACGCCTGCGTCAGCTGGATGACAAGCACAACTTCGCACTCATCTGCAGCGATCTTTCGCAGTTGGGGCTGTTCGCCAAGATCGATACCGGCACTTTCCGCCTGCTCAAGGCCCATCTACCGGGCCCTTATACTTTTATCCTGAATGCCACCCGGGAAGTCCCGCGGCTGTTGTTGCATCCCAAAAAACGCACCATCGGCCTGCGCGTGCCGAGCCACCCCATTGCCTTGGCGCTACTGGCGGAGCTGGGGGAGCCTTTGATGAGCGTGACGCTGATCATGCCCGGCGAGACCGATCCGCTGACTGACCCCTACGAAATCCGCCAGATGCTCGAACATCAGGTCGACCTGATCATCGACGGCGGTTTCGGTGGCATGAAGGCCTCCACGGTGATCAATCTGGCCGACGGCGAGCCGCAGGTGGTGCGCGTCGGCTGCGGCGACCCGACGCCGTTCATGGTCGAGGCCTGAATGTCCGTTGTGGAGACCGCCGTCGACAGCGTGGACAGCCAGGCTGGCGCGCAACAGGAGCTGCCCTTCGCGATGGTCTATGGCCAGGCGGTCATGGAAATGCCCCTGGACCTGTACATTCCGCCGGATGCGCTGGAGGTTTTCCTTGAAGCCTTCGAAGGTCCGCTCGACCTGCTGCTGTATCTGATCCGCAAACAGAACATCAATATCCTCGACATTCCCGTGGCGGAAATCACCCGCCAGTACATGGGCTACGTCGAGCTGATGCAGTCGGTGCGCCTGGAGCTGGCGGCGGAATACCTGGTGATGGCGGCCATGCTTGCCGAAATCAAGTCGCGCATGCTGCTGCCGCGCTCGGCCGAAGTCGAGGAGGAAGAAGACGATCCTCGGGCGGAGCTGATCCGCCGCTTGCAGGAATACGAGCGCTTCAAGGTGGCCGCCGAGGGCATCGACGGCCTGAGCCGGGTCGGGCGCGATGTGGTGGTGCCCAAGCTCGATGCCCCCGAGGCGCGGGCACGCAAGTTGCTGCCGGACGTGAGCCTGGAAGAGTTGCTGATGTCCATGGCCGAGGTCCTGCGCCGGGGCGATATGTTTGAAAGCCACCAGGTCAGTCGCGAGGCACTGTCGACCCGCGAGCGCATGAGCGATGTGCTGGAACGGCTCAAGGGCGGCGGCTTCGTCCCCTTCGTCGAGCTGTTCACCGCCGAGGAAGGGCGGCTGGGCGTGGTGGTGACGTTTATGGCGATCCTGGAATTGGTCAAGGAATCCTTGGTCGAGCTGGTGCAGAATGAGCCGTTCGCAGCGATCCACGTGCGAGCCCGAGCCGAATAACGAGCAAATCAATGAATCTGACTGAACCCCGCGAGCTGGCCCCCTTGCTTGAAGCCTTCCTGTTGGCCTCGGGAAAGCCACAATCGATGGAGCGTCTGTTCGAACTCTTCGAAGAAGGCGAGCGGCCCGAGCCGGCCGTGTTCAAGAAAGCCCTGACATTGCTGGGAAAATCCTGCGAGGGTCGGGCTTTCGAGCTCAAGGAAGTGGCATCCGGGTACCGCCTGCAAATCCGTGAGAAGTTTGCCCCGTGGGTCGGGCGCCTGTGGGAAGAACGGCCGCAGCGCTATTCCCGGGCGCTGCTCGAAACCATGGCGCTGATCGCTTATCGCCAGCCGATCACTCGCGGCGAGATCGAGGATGTGCGCGGCGTGGCGGTCAACAGCAACATCGTCAAGACCTTGCTGGAGCGCGAGTGGATTCGCGTCGTCGGTTATCGCGACGTACCGGGCAAGCCGGCGATGTTCGCCACCACCAAGGCCTTTCTCGATCACTTCAACCTGAAGAATCTCGACGACCTGCCGCCGCTGGCGGAACTGCGGGAGTTGGAACCCGAGCCGATGCTGGAATTCGACGACGCTCCGGTGCCCCAGGGCTTGCAGGAACTGGCCGACGCCAGTGCCGAGCCTGAGGAGCCGAAGGAAGAGACCAGTTTCCATTCGTTGCTGCTGGAACTGGACACGATGGAGGAGGGCTTGAAGACCGACTTCGACGACCTGCTGCGTGAGGAGCCGGGCCTCGAAGAAGAAGCGGATGAACCGACGCCGCTCAGTGAAATCGAGCCCGAGCCGGAGGAGGACATCCTTGGCGTCGCCGAAGCCCGGGAAAAATTGCTGGCCGCCGTCGCCGCCCTTGCGCCGCCTGAGCCCGAACTGAGCGATGAAGAGGCCGAGGCCCGCGCCCTGGCTGAAGCGATCGAAAACGAACGGCGCCAGTTCGACGATTGAGTCTATCGACTGACACACCGCTGTCCCCTGTGGGAGCGAGCCTGCTCGCGAAAGCGTCAGGTCAGTCAGCATTAATATTGACTGATATACCGCTTTCGCGAGCAGGCTCGCTCCCACAATAGTCCTGCGCTGAATGCAAAGCTCCTGGAAACCCAAGATCCCTGTGGGAGCGAGCCTGCTCGCGAAAGCGGTGGATCAGCTTGCGGTGATGTTGGATGTGCCGACGTCTTCGCGAGCAAGCTCGCTCTCACAATAGTCCTGCGCTGAATGCAAAGCTCCTGGACACCCAAGATCCCTGTGGGAGCGAGCCTGCTCGCGAAAGCGGTGGATCAGCTTGCAGTGATGTTGGATATGCCGGCGTCTTCGCGAGCAGGCTCGCTCCCACAAAGTCTTGGTGGGTCAGTGATCGTGGACTGTCACGCGATTGCGTCCGGTTTTCTTCGACGTGTACAACGCCTGGTCGGCCCGAGCGATCAGTTCGGCATGGTCGTTCGCCGGCGCACTAAGGTCGGCCACGCCCAGGCTGATGGTGAAACGGATGTCCTGGCCGTTGTACTGCACCAACAAGTGCTCGACGGCCTGTCGCAAGCGTTCGGCGAAAATCCGTGCGCCGGCCCGGTCGGTGTCCGACAGCACCACGCCGAACTCCTCGCCGCCGTAACGCCCGGCCACGTCGGACTCGCGAGCATGCTCGCGCAGCAGTTGGGCGAGCTGCTCGATGACTTTGTCGCCGGCCTGGTGGCCGTAGGTGTCGTTGACGTGCTTGAAGTGGTCGATGTCCAGCATCACCAGGCTCAGCGCATTGCCGTAGCGCTGGTGTCGGGCGTACGCGGCCTTCAAGCTGCCTTCCCAATGGCCGCGGTTGTACAGGCCCGTCAGGCGATCGGTACTGGAAAGCAGCTGCAGCTGAGCATTGGCAGCCTGGATCTGATGGCGATTGGTGGCGACATCGGTGACGTCGTAGATCACCAGGCAGATGTGGTTGATGCGGTTGTCCGGCGAGCGCAGCGGCAGCAGCGTGGTGTTCTGGTACATGAACTCTTCCTGGCCGGTGATCGGCTGGTAGCTCTTGAAGCGCATCAAGTACGGGCGCTGCTCCCAGACGGTGAACGCGGGCGTGCCCAGGGTCGCGACGCTTTCCACCTTGCGGCTGAACCACTGGCGGTCGATTTCCGGGAACAGGCTGAAGAAATTCCGGTTCTGGGCGTCCTTGGGCTGGACCCCGGAGCGGTTCTCCATGAAGGTGTTCCAGACTTGCACGCGGTACTCGCGGTCGAGCACCACCACGCCGACGTCGATGCTTTGAACGATGGCCAGCAACCAGTGGAATTCGTTCAGATCGATGGATTCGTTCATGGCTCAGTTCATCAGGTAGGCGAGTTTGTGGGTCAGCCGCTCGATGGAGTCTTCCGTGAACAGCAGCAACAGATCGAACCGGATGTTCTGCCCTTCCAGGCTGTAGCTGATTTCCACCGCCAAGGTCTTTTTCCAACGGACGCGGTTCGTCTGGATCAGTTCTTCGATAGCCGCATGCTGGCCAAGAATCTGCGGATGGCCCTGGGAAAAAATCACATCGATCTGCTCGGCAATGCTGCTCAGGCACGCGCCGATCAGGATGCTCGACAGGTCCACCAACATTTCCAGGTCAGAGTAATCGGCGCTCTGGCGCTGCATCAGTTGCGCGATGTCGGCAATCTCCGAGTCATGGAAGATCAGCAGGGCTTCGCCAGCGATGCCGCTGCCGATGAATCCCTGGCAGATGGCCGTGAGTTGCTGGGAGTTGCCGACGTCGTTCAAGGCCATGTGCAATTCGCCCACCTCGAGAACGTTGACGTTCGGCACTGGCAGTTGCACGAAGACCCCCAGCACCTTGGCAATCAGCGCCGCCGCCTGGCCGATGGCAACGTTGACCGTTTCGCGAAACGCGTCCTGGAAGCTGATGGTCGCGTTCGACGCCGGCCGGTTCTGCAGCGGCGTCTTGCCGGGTTGGGTCAGCAGTCCCAACCGGTTGAGGGTCTGGCGCAGTTCGTTTTCGTCGAACGGTTTTTTCAGGAAGGCCAAGGCGCCCAGTTCATGGACGCGGCGCACGGCCTCGTCCTGGACGTCCCCTGAAATCACGATGACTTGCGCCGTGAGGCCCTCGGCGCGCAAGGCGCTCAAAACCTGGTAGCCGTCCATCTCCGGCATGGTCAGGTCGAGCAGTACTACGTGGCCCAGGCCCTGGCGTATGGCATCCATGGCCTGGCGGCCATTGACCGCCTCGGTGACTGAAACCGGCCAGTCTTGCGGCAGCGCACGCAGCACTTGCTTGCGCGCCATGGTGGAGTCGTCACACACAACCAGGGGAATCAACGGCACTGGCATGCCCAACGACGTTCAACTGTGGGGAAGGTCCTTCGTACATCACTCATAGGCGGCAGTGGCCCTCTGATTAACGAATGGAATGCAATTTGTAGCTTCTTTTAAAAACTGGACCATTAAGTCAAAGGCGTCAAATGCACTTCGTCATTTAACGCAATCGTGTCGGGCTCACCCCAAGACGCTGCTTGAACGTCGTTGCCATGTGTGCCTGTGAGCTGAAGCCGCAGGCGTGGGCGATTTCTGCGAGGGTCGCCGAGGAGTCTCGTATCAGCGCCCGGGCCTTGGCCAGGCGTCGGTCGATCAGGTAGCCGTGGGGGCTTTTACCGGTCGCGATCTTGAAGGCCCGCATGAAATACCCCTCGGATAATCCCAGCAGTTGCGCCATGGCTCGCACGCCCAACGGTTGGTCGAGGCCGGCATCGATGAACTCATCCAGCAGACGCATGCGGCTGTCGGTGATAGAGCCTTGGGGCCGTGCCGACAGGGCTTTTTCCGATGCTGCGCGTTCAGCCAGCGCGTGGGCCCAGGCTTCCCAATCGTCGTCGAACGAGCCGAGCAGCAGCGCACGACGCATGCGTTGCGCGAGGGCGATGGCGCGCGGGTCGATGCGGTTGTTGAAGGCTCGATCGCCCGCCAACACGACGCCGTCGGTGCGCATCACCCGCAGGTATTCACCGCCGTGGGGCGACTCGGAATACACATCACACTGGGCCGGGACGAACGCCAGGCCGTTGGGCATCGCATTGAAAGGCAGTACCCGATCACTGCCGATGGCGTGCTGGCCGCGCTGGCTGTCGAAGGCAAAGCCGATCGCCGCCTGGGTCGCGACGTATCGGGCCGCGTAGGCGCTGCCGGGGAGCAATTCGATCAACCACGGGCCGGCCTCGATGCGACGGGTCGATTCAGTCGGGCGTGGTGGCTGGGGGCGGTTTCGATGGCTCATGGTGTCCATAGTAGTGAAGGGGCGGCATAAAAGTCAGGTCGGTTTTTTGAAAGCCTGGGTTCGATGACCCTGCCTAGACTGGGCAAAACCACAGGAGACCGACCATGCACACATTGACGTACGACGATATCGAACAAGCGACTCGCCAGGTCTATCAGGTCATGCCCGCCACCGCGCAGTATGCCTGGCCCTTGCTGGCGCAGCGGTTGGGTTGCACGGTGTGGGTCAAGCATGAAAACCACACCCCGACGGGCGCGTTCAAGGTGCGCGGCGGCATCACCTTCATGCAGTGGCTCAAGCGCGAGCATCCGCACGTGAACGGGATCGTCACCGCGACCCGGGGCAACCACGGCCAGAGCCTGGCGCTGGCGGCCAGCGCGGCGGGGCTGCGGGCGTTGATCGTGGTGCCGGAGGGCAACTCGATCGAGAAGAACAAAGCCATGCGCGGCTTCGGCGGCGAGGTGGTCGAATATGGCCGCGATTTTGACGAGGCCCGGGAAGAGGCGGCGCGCCTGGCGCAAACCCATGGGCTCTATCTCGTACCACCGTTTCACCCCGAGCTGGTCAAGGGCGTCGCCACCTATGCGCTGGAGTTGTTCAAGGCTGCGCCTGACCTGCACACCGTCTACGTGCCGATTGGCTGTGGCTCGGGAATCTGCGCGGTCATCGCCGCCCGCGATGCCCTCGGCTTGCAGAGCCAAATCGTGGGCGTGGTCTCCACCGAGGCGATGGCGGCGAAACGATCGTTTGAAGCGGCTGAAATCCACGAAACCCCCTCGGCCAATACCTTCGCCGACGGTCTCGCTGTGCGCAAGCCGATTCCAGAAGCCTTCGCCATCTATAGCGCCGGGGCGGCGCGGATCGTAGCGGTCAACGATGAGGAGATTGCCGAGGCCATGCGCGTCTATTACACCGACACCCACAATCTGGCCGAAGGTGCCGGGGCCGCGGCGTTGGCAGCGCTTATCCAGGAGCGCGCGGAGATGGAGGGGAAAAAGGTCGGGGTGATTCTGTCCGGTGGCAATGTCGACAGGTCGGTGTATGCGCGGGTGATCGGGTAGCTGCGGTATGGCGGTTTATCGAAGCAACTGTCGGTCAGCTTGTGACTTAATCTTAATTTGGTCATAAGTTGTCAACCCTCCTTGGGATGCGTAAGCTGCCCCCATGAACCAGCCATCGATAGCACCGCCCAGCGCCCGCGGCCCAGCCGATCACGAAATTCGTGACCAGATCATCGCGGCTGCCCACGAACATTTCAGCCAGTACGGCTTCGGCAAGACCACGGTTTCCGACCTGGCCAAGGCCATCGGATTTTCCAAGGCGTACATCTACAAGTTCTTCGACTCCAAGCAGGCAATTGGCGAAGCCATCTGCTCCAATTGTCTGTCGACGATCGTCGACGCCGTGGACAAGGCCATCAATGAAGAAGGAATTTCGGCGACCGAGCGTTTTCGTCGGCTGGTCAAGACCTTGGTGGTTACCGGGGTGAGCCTGTTCTTCAACGACCGGAAGCTCTACGACATCGCGGCCTTCTCTGCTTCGGAACGCTGGCCCAGCTCCCGCGTCTACGACGCCAGGATCAAGGAATTCGTGTTGCAGATCATTCGCGAGGGCCGCGAACTCGGTGAGTTTGAACGTCGCACGCCACTGGACGAAACCGTGGATGCCATCCACTTGACCCTGCGGCCTTTCGTCAATCCGTTATTGCTGCAGCACAGCCTGGACTTCGTCGAAGAGGGCCCAGCGCTGACCGCCAATCTTATTTTGCGCAGCCTGATGCCCTGAGGCTTCGACTGACGGTGCGTCCATGCGGTCCTAAAGCAGATTGAACAGAAGCGTGACCATTTTGTGTGATGGTCACGCTTGTGGCTACGGATTCGTTCTCAAGTCTGTTTTGCAGTCAGGACGCTCCACGCTCACCGAGTCGCCAGCGAACCTTCCCCTGGCGACTGCCAACCACCGCCAAGCGCCCTGAATGCCGCGACCGCTGCACGTGCCGATTCCGTTCGCGCCTGCGCCCGGGTATCGGAGGTGCGCAACAGCGTCTCGTCGGCATTGAGCACATCGATCAGGCTCGCGGTGCCTTTCTGATAGGCGACGAAGGATGACTGGCGGGCCTCGCTCAAGGATGTTTCGCCTTGGGTGAGGGTGGTTGCCTGGGCTTCGCGATTGACCAGGGCGCTGAAGGCATTTTCGACGTCTTCGGTGGCGCGCAGCACGGATTGGCGATAAGCGGCCAGCGCTTCGGCTTCCTGTCCCTTGGCCTGGTCGATCCGGGCGTTGATGCGGCCAAAATCGAACAGCCTCCAACGCAGGCCCAGCACGCCCGCCGACTGGCTGGCGCCGCCACTGAACAGGTTACCGCTCGATACGGCCGTGGCGCTGCCGAGCAGGGCGCTCAGGGAGAACTTCGGATAGTACTCGGCGACGGCTTCGCCGATGCGAGCATTGGACGCCGCCAGGCGGCGCTCGGCGACGATGAGGTCTGGCCGGCGGCGCAGCAGGTCCGCAGGGGTTCCCATGGCAGTGACTTGCGGCGCAAGGGGAATCTCGCGGCGCTCGGCCAGTTGTGGTCGATGAGTGCCGGGCGGCGTGCCGAGCATGACATCCAGGGCGTTCATCGCTGCATCCAACCCGGTCTGCAGGACCGGTACCGTTGCCTGGACTTGTGCCAATTGCCCCTCGGCCTGGCGAACCTGATAACTGGCAGCAAGGCCCTTTTCATAGAGCAACTGGACTTTTTCCAGCAGGTCTTGCTGCGTCCTGACCTGTCGGTTGGCAATGTCCAGCCGGGCCTGCAATCCACGAACCGTGATGTAGGTATCGGCGACTTGCGCGGCGATGGCCAGTCGTGTGGCGACAGCGCCTGCCTCGGAAGCCTGGTAATCGGCCAGCGCCGCTTCGCGTCCGCGCCGCAGGCCACCAAAGGCGTCTATCTCCCAACTGGCGCCGAGGTTGAGCTCGTAGGAACTTCCGTATCGATCATAGCCAGGCGTGGAATCCAGCACCTGGCCGAGCGGCGTCTCGACCGATTGGTAGGCGCGCGCGGCCTGGCCGTTGATGTTGCCCGAGGGCAGTAAAGCGGCGTTCGCCGCACCCAGTCCCGCCCGAGCCTGCATCACCCGCGCAGATGCCTGCGCCAGATCCAGGTTCTGTTCCAATGCCTGGACGACGAAGCCGGCAAGCATGGGGTCGCCAAAGCTTTCCCACCAGGCAATCAAATCGGCCTGGCTGGTCGAGGACCGCTGTTCGACCGAAGGTTGGCCCAGGTACCGACTCGAAAGCGGGGCGACCGGACGATGGTAGTCCGGGCCGACTGCGCACCCTGCCATCAAGCAGGTGCCCAGTAGAAGAGCAAGTGGGCGGAGGGGAGGCATGGCGTTTCCTTGGGGGACGTAGATTGTGACCATATTACGGTATGGTCACATCCTGTCAATCGTGCTCGTTAAGGCGTCGATGGGATTCATGATAATGGAGGTCCCGGTAACAAGGGATCCTTGGAAGGGAGGTAAATTGGCTGGTTTGTGACGATTGACAGAAATGGTCACGAGAATGAGAATGCGCTCTCCATCCTGTCCGTTCAAGAAAGGGATCCTATGCTCCGGCGTCGACCTGTCACCCTTGCCGCTTGCCTGTTGCCTCTCGTCCTGACGGGGTGTGGCGAGTCATCCACCGAGAAAGATCCCCGCACGGCGGCGCCCTTGGTGAGGGTGGCCGAAGTATTGGGTTCCCCCGAGATCTCACGTTCCTTCACCGGCGTAGTCACGGCCCGGGTCCAGAGCGACCTGGGCTTTCGCGTGTCGGGCAAGGTGCTGGAGCGCCTGGTCGATACCGGCCAGACCGTCAAGCGCGGGCAACCGCTGATGCGCCTGGACCCTATCGATCTCGGCCTGCAGGCGCGGGCCCAGGAAGAGGCTGTCGCCGCCGCCCGGGCCAGGGCCAAGCAGACCGCCGACGATGAGGCTCGTTATCGGGAACTGGTCGCCGCCGGCGCCATCTCTGCCTCGGGCTACGACCAGATCAAGGCCGCCGCCGATACTGCAAAGGCACAGCTCAGCGCGGCCCAGGCCCAGGCCGATGTGGCCCGCAACGCTTCCGGCTACGCCGTGCTGCTCGCCGACGCCGATGGCGTGGTGATGGAGACATTGGCCGAGCCCGGGCAAGTCGTTGCCCCAGGACAAATCGTGGTTCGACTGGCGCGGGCCGGTCAACGCGAAGCCGTTGTGCAATTGCCCGAAACGCTGCGGCCCGCCCCGGGGGCCACTGCGCAGGCAACGCTGTATGGCAACGCTTCGCAAGTGGTCAGCGCGAAGTTGCGGTTGCTGTCGGATTCCGCCGACCGCGTGACGCGTACCTTTGAGGCGCGGTATGTATTGGAGGGCGCGCTGGGCAATGCGCCGCTGGGTTCGACCGTCACGCTTCGGATCGCCACGGGCGCTCGGCAAGGGCAGGTGCTGCAAGTACCGATTGCCGCCGTGCATGATGCAGGCAAGGGCACCGGCGTCTGGGTTATCACGGGTGAGCCGGCGAAAGTCGCCTGGCGCCCCGTCCAGGTCCTCGGCTTGAGCGACGATGCCGCGCAGGTCTCCGGCGACTTGAGAATGGGTGAGCGGATCGTCGCGCTGGGCACGCATCTGTTGCACGAAGCCGAGGCGGTGAATGTGGCTCCTCCGGGCGACGTCAAGGTTGCGGGGAATCACCCATGAGCTTCAACCTGTCCGCGCTCGCCGTTCGCGAGCGCTCCATCACCGTTTTCCTGTTGTTCCTGATCGCCGTCGCGGGTGTCCTCGCGTTCTTCCAGTTGGGCCGCGCCGAGGATCCACCGTTCACGGTCAAGCAACTGACGGTCATCACGGCCTGGCCGGGCGCGACGGCCCAGGAGATGCAGGACCAAGTCGCCGAACCGCTGGAAAAACGCCTGCAGGAATTGAAGTGGTACGACCGCACGGAAACCTACACCCGCCCCGGACTTGCCTTCACCATGGTGTCGCTGGTCGATCGCACGCCGCCGTCGCAGGTGCAGGAAGAGTTCTACCAGGCGCGCAAGAAACTGGCCGACGAGGCGATCAAGCTGCCGGCGGGTGTCATCGGGCCGATGGTCAACGACGAGTTTGCCGACGTGACCTTCGCGTTATTCGCGCTGAAAGCCAAGGGCGAGCCGCAGCGCTTGCTGGTGCGCGATGCCGAGGCGTTGCGCCAACGGTTGCTGCACGTACCGGGCGTGAAGAAGGTCAACATCATTGGCGAGCAGGCCGAACGGATCTTCGTGTCGTTTTCCCATGATCGCCTGGCGACCCTCGGTGTTTCGCCCCAGGATATTTTCGCCGCCCTCAACAGCCAGAACATGCTCACACCCGCCGGCTCCATCGAAACCGCCGGGCCGCAGGTTTTCCTGCGCTTGGACGGTGCCTTCGACAGGCTGCAGAAGATTCGCGACACGCCGGTCACGGTCCAGGGGCGCTCGCTGAAACTGTCGGACGTGGCCACCGTCGAGCGCGGTTATGAAGACCCGGCCTCATTCCTGGTGCGCAGCGGCGGCGAAGAGGCGCTGCTGCTGGGCGTCATCATGCGCGAGGGCTGGAATGGCCTGGACCTGGGCAAGGCGCTGGACGCCGAGACGGGCAAGATCAACGAGGGCATGCCGCTGGGCATGACCTTGAGCAAAGTCACCGACCAGTCGGTGAACATCGACTCCGCGGTCGGCGAGTTCATGGTCAAGTTCTTCGTCGCGCTGCTGGTGGTGATGATCGTCTGCTTCCTCAGCATGGGCTGGCGCGTCGGTGTGGTGGTCGCGGCGGCTGTGCCGTTGACGTTGGCCGTGGTGTTCGTGGTCATGGCTGCCACCGGCAAGAATTTCGACCGCATCACCCTCGGCTCGCTGATTCTCGCGCTCGGGTTGCTGGTGGACGACGCGATCATCGCCATCGAAATGATGGTGGTGAAGATGGAGGAGGGCTACGACCGGATCAAGGCCTCCGCCTATGCCTGGAGCCACACCGCCGCGCCGATGCTCTCCGGCACGCTGGTGACCGCCATCGGCTTCATGCCCAACGGCTTCGCGCAGTCGACCGCCGGCGAGTACACCAGCAACATGTTCTGGATCGTCGGCATTGCCCTGATCGCTTCCTGGGTGGTCGCGGTGGCCTTCACGCCGTACCTGGGCGTGAAACTGTTGCCCGATATCAAGCAGGTCGAAGGCGGCCACGCAGCCATCTACAACACCCGCCATTACAACCGCTTCCGCCAGGTGCTGACGCGGGTCATCGCGCGCAAATGGTGGGTGGCCGGTACGGTGATCGCGACATTCGTGGTGGCGATCCTCGGCATGAGCCTGGTCAAGAAACAGTTCTTCCCGACCTCGGACCGGCCGGAGGTGCTGGTGGAAGTGCAGATGCCGTACGGCACCTCCATCGAGCAGACGAGCGCCACCACTGCCAAGGTCGAGGCCTGGCTGCATCAGCAGGAAGAGGCTCGGATCGTCACAGCTTATATCGGCCAAGGCGCGCCGCGTTTCTACCTGGCGATGGCGCCGGAACTCCCCGATCCGTCGTTTGCGAAGATTGTCGTGCTGACGGACAGCCAGGAGGCGCGCGAAGCCCTCAAGTTCCGCCTCCGCCAAGTGGTCGCCGATGGGCTCGCGCCCGAGGCGCGGGTGCGGGTGACGCAACTGGTGTTTGGCCCGTACTCACCGTTCCCGGTGGCGTATCGGGTGATGGGGCCCGACCCTTCGAAGCTGCGCGAGATCGCCAGCCAGGTCCAGGGCATCATGCAGGCGAGCCCGCTGATGAGGACCGTCAACACCGACTGGGGACCCTTGGTGCCGACCCTGCATTTCAACCTGGACCAGGACCGTTTGCAGGCCGTGGGGCTGACCTCCAACGCGGTCGCCCAGCAGTTGCAATTCCTGCTCACCGGCGTGCCGATCACCGCGGTTCGCGAGGACATCCGTTCGGTGCAGGTGGTCGGCCGTGCCGCGGGGGACATCCGCCTCGATCCGGCCAAGATCGAAGGCTTCACCCTGGTGGGCGCGACGGGCCAGCGTGTTCCGCTGTCCCAGGTCGGCGAAGTCGATGTGCGCATGGAGGACCCGATCCTGCGCCGTCGTGATCGCACCCCGACCATGACCGTGCGCGGCGACATCGCCGAGGGCTTGCAACCACCGGACGTCTCCAGCGCGATCATCAAGCAATTGCAGCCGGTGATCGACAGCCTGCCCGCCGGTTACCGGATCGAGCAGGCGGGCGCGATCGAGGAGTCGGGCAAGGCCGGTAAGGCCATCGTGCCGCTGGTGCCGATCATGGTCGCGATGACGTTGCTGATCATCATCCTGCAGGTCCGTTCGATCTCGGCCATGATCATGGTGTTCATGACCGCGCCGCTGGGGCTGATCGGCGTGGTGCCGACGTTGCTGATCTTCAACCAGCCCTTCGGTATCAACGCGCTGGTCGGCCTGATCGCTTTGTCGGGGATCCTGATGCGCAATACGCTGATCCTGATCGGGCAAATCCATCACAACGCCAGCGAAGGTCTCGATCCGTTCCACGCGGTGATCGAAGCCACGGTGCAGCGGGCGCGGCCGGTGCTGCTCACGGCGCTGGCGGCGATCCTGGCGTTCATTCCCCTGACGCACTCGGTGTTCTGGGGCACGCTGGCCTACACCCTGATCGGCGGCACGTTCGTCGGCACCATCATGACGCTGGTGTTCCTGCCAGCGATGTATTCCATCTGGTTCAAGATCCGTCCTGAGACGAAGAGGGCTTCATGAAAAATCGCGAAGGTCAAAAACGCATCGTCGTCACCGGCGTTGGCATGGTCGGACCGCTGGGCTGCGTTGTCGAAGAGGTCTGGAAGCGGTTGCTGGCCGGGCATTCCGGCATTCGCAACCTGTCCGCGGATGTCATCGAAGGCACGGGCGTCGCCGTGGGCGGGCAGGTGCCAACGCTGGAAGAGGATGGTGTCGCCGGTTACGACCCGGAGCGCCTTATCGCGCCCAAGGATCGCAAGAAGATGGACCGTTTCATCGAGTTCGCCCTGGTGGCGGCTCACGAAGCCCTGGAGCAGGCGGGCTGGCATCCGGTCGAAGCCGTCGATCAGGAGCGGACCGCCACGATCATCTCCTCGGGCGTCGGTGGTTTCGCCACGATTGCCGATGCGGTGCGCACCACCGATGCGCGCGGTCCGCGGCGGTTGTCGCCGTTCACCGCGCCGGCTTTCCTGGCCAACATGGCGGCGGGGCAGGTCTCCATCCGGCATGCTTTCAAGGGGCCGCTCGGTGCGCCGGTCACGGCGTGCGCTGCTGGCGTACAAGCCATTGGCGACGCCGCCCGGCTGATCAGGAGTGGCGAGGCGGACATTGCCATCTGCGGTGGCACCGAGGCGGCGATCGATCGTGTGACCCTGGGCTGTTTCGCCGCGGCCCGGGCGCTGTCCACGGGATTTGCCGAGCGTCCGCAAGAGGCCTCGCGGCCGTTCGATCGAGATCGCGACGGCTTCGTCATGGCCGAAGGTGCCGGGTTGCTGGTGATCGAGTCACTGGAACACGCCCTGGCCCGTGGCGCCAAGCCGTTGGCAGAACTGGTGGGTTATGGCACCAGCGCCGATGCCTATCACCTCACCGCAGGTCCGGAAGATGGCAACGGCGCCCGCCGCGCCATGGAGCAGGCGTTGCGCCAGGCGAATATCAGTCCCGCCGAGGTGCAACACATCAATGCCCATGCGACATCCACCCAGGTCGGCGATGCCGGTGAGTTGGCGGCGATTCGTGCGGTGTTCGGGGCAGGCGCGGGCGTGGCAATTACGTCGACGAAATCCGCCACCGGCCATTTGTTAGGCGCGGCGGGCGGCATCGAAGCGATTTTCACGGTCTTGGCGCTACGCGATCAGGTCGTGCCGCCGACGCTGAACCTTCACCATCCCGATGAGACGGCCAACGGGCTCGACCTGGTCGGCCTGAAGGCGCGGAAAATGCCGATCACCCATGCGTTGTCGAATGGGTTCGGCTTCGGTGGTGTCAATGCCAGCGTGTTGTTCCGTCGTTGGGAAGACTGACGCCGCGTCAGCGGCGCAGGAAGAACAGGACCAGCGCGACCAGGCAGGTCAACGCCTGGATCGCGCCCAGCGTGGTGATGGGCGAAAAGCTCAACACGGAGGCGAGCCAGGTGGTCAACGCGGCTGCGCCCATGGAGAGAAAACCCAGCAGCGCCGAGGCCATCCCGGCCTCTTTGCCGAAAGGCCCCATGGTGATCGCCGTACCCAACGGATTCGCCAGCCCCATGCCCCAGAGGAACGTCACCATCGAAACGGCATACCAGCCGAGACCTGGATGGGCCGGCCCGATGATGAGCAGTCCCCCGCCGACCATGGCGCAGGTAATCCCCAGCAAGGCAATGTTTTGCGGGCCGTAGCGGTGGGCCAGGCGCGGTGCGGCCATGCCGGCGGCGAATACGACGAACACCGTCGAAGCGAAATACAGGCCGGCCTGTACCGAGGTCAGGCCGATGCCTTTCATGAGAATGGCCGGGGCGGCGGCGAAAGAGGCGAACAGGCCGCTGAGCAACAGGCTCATCGACAGGGCTGGGAGGATGAAGCGCTTGTCCGCCATCAGCCTTGCGTAAGCGCGCACGACGCTGGCGGTGGAGTGCGGTGCGCGGCGGTCGGCGGGATGGGTTTCGCCAAGATCGCGTACATAGAAGAACGCCAGCACCACGGCGGCCAATCCCACCAGGATGAAGATGGCGCGCCATCCGAGCGTGACGGACAGGACGCTGCCGGCCAGCGGCGAAAAACCGGGTGCGGCCGCGGTGGCGACCATCGTCAACGACAGGGCGCGGGCCAATGTCTCGCCTTCGAACAGGTCCCGAGCGATGGCGCGCGACAGCACCGAGGCCGCGCACACGCCCAATGCCTGGACGATGCGTCCGGCGATCATGACATCGAGCGTGGTGGCGAGTCCTGCGATGACGGTGCCGACGATAAATACCAAGAGTCCGCCCAGCACCAGTTTGCGCCGCCCATAACGATCAGCCAGCGGCCCGACCACCAACTGGCCCAGGGCAAACGTGACGAAGTAGCTGGAGAGTGTCAGGCCCAGTTCGCGGGCAGTCACGCCGAGGTCGTCGCCGATGACCGGGAACGCCGGGAGGATGATATTGGTGGAGAGCATGCCGATGGCCGCGAGGCCGGCGAGCAACGCGACGATTCGGCCGGTCAGGGCTGGACTCGATGCGTGTGGCTGCGCGTCTGCAATCGCTGATGCAGTTCCAGTTTCCATGGATCAATCCCCTTGGCCGGTTTTTGTCTGGCTTATGATGATCGTAATATGACGATCGTCATCCGATGCGTCAAGGTCAAAAGAGGATTCAGGAGGATGGTGCGATGAAGGGAATTCGAACGGGCGCAGAGAGGTGTTTGTACGGTGTGAAATGACCCGGTCGACGCTTGTCAGCGCCGACCGGGTCAGGGGTTTTACCAGCGGAAGTTGACGGAGGTCACCAATTCACGCTCGTCGCCGTAGCGGCAGGTGGATGCTTCACAGTAGACGTATTTTTTATTCGTCACGTTGTTGGCGTTGAGGGCGATGTCCCAGTTCTTGTCGATCTGGTAGCTCGCCATGGCATCGAACAGCGTGTAGGCGGGTAGTTGGGAATCGATAAGCGAGGCCTGGGTAGTTCCTTTGTAGCGAGCTCCACCACCCACCTTCAGTTGTGGCACGCCGAAGAGGGCAAAGTTGTAGTCAGCCCAAAGAGCCGCCTGATGGTAAGGCGTATCCTCGCTGCGTTGGCCTACCTCGCTTTGAACCTGGCTTTTGGTGATACGTGCATCGGTATAAGCGTACGACGCGATAACCGTCAGTTGAGGTGTGACGTCTGCCTTGGCTTCCAATTCCAAACCACGAGAACGCTGTTCGCCAATCTGCTGGGGATTGCCGCCAGCCTGGTCGCGTTTCACGACATTTTCCTGTGTTAGCTCATAGACCGCTGCGCTGAGCAATATATTGCTGCCAGGGGGTTGGTAGCGGATGCCGACTTCGTACTGCTTGCCTTCGGTAGGATCGAAGGTCTGGTCCGTTGCTTCAGCCACTGCGACCGGGAAGAACGATTCGCTATAGCTGATGTAAGGGGCCAGGCCGTTATCTGCTTGATACACCAGGCCGGTGCGCCAGGTGGTGGCTTCGTCGTCCCGGCTCTCCTTCAGCCCCGTCCTGAACGCTTCCTGATCCTGATCCGCCCAGTCGTGGCGGCCACCTAGCAGCAACAGCCAGTGATCGTCGAACTTGATCTGGTCTTGCAGGTAGATGCCTGTTTGGAATGTGTCGATCTGCGAACCTCGCTCACGGTTCAGGCTCTTGTCCACTACAACCGGCTGCCCATAGTTGTAGTCCCCAATATTGATAGAAGGAGCAGCCCTCCGGAAATTGTGCGAGTCGTACGAAGCGTCGTAGCTATCGGCACCCACCAAGAAAGTGTTTTCCACCCCACCAATGTTCCAGCGTGTCTCGATGTTGGTATCGCTGGCCAGCGCTCGAGAGCGCTCACGGCGGTCGCTGTACTGACGAGCCAGTACGCCGTTAGTAACCGCTCCGGCTTGCAGATATTTCCATTTAACATCCCCTTCGTAGTACCGCACTTTGTTGCTGATACGTGTGTGCTCATCGAACCGGTGTTCGAATTCGTAGCCGATGGCGGACATCTCTCCATTCATGTCGTCGTAGTCGGGTTCGCCGATGAAATCGTGTCGGCCGATCTTGACCGGCCCGTTGCCCACGCCCTTGACCAATTGATAGGGCAGTGGGGCGGAGAAGCGGGTGTCGCTCTTCTGATAGAACGAGAGCAGGGTCAGCGAGGTGTCTTCATCGGGGCGCCAGGTCAGGGCCGGGGCGATGTAGAGCTTGTCGTCGTTGATGTAGTCCTGCTGGGTGTCGCTGTCACGCTGGAGCATGGTCAGGCGGTAGCTGAGGACATCGCTGTCACCGAGCGGGCCGCTGAAATCGGCGGTCAGTTGCTTGCGATCGTGGTTGCCGTATTGCAGCCCCAATTCATGGAGCGGGGTTTCGGTCGGTCGTTTGCTGACACCGTTGACGAAGCCGCCAGGCGACAGTTGGCCGTAGAGCACCGAAGCCGCGCCACGGACGACTTCCACGCGTTCCAGGCCATAGGGCTCCTGGACGCCGTCATAAGAGTTGTATTGCAGGCGCATGCCGTCGCGCAGCGAGCCGCCCGTGGCGGACTCGACGTCGAAGCCGCGCATGCGGAACCGGTCGGAGGTACGGTTGAAGCTGCTTGGCTGGCTGGTGAAGCCCGGGGTGTAGCTGAGGGCGTCCGCCAGGGTGTCGGACTTGCGATCGCGCATTTCATCGGCGGTGACCACGGACACCGACTGCGGCGTTTCGGTAATGGCCGCGTTGGACTTGGTGGCGCTGCCGTTGCGCAGGGCGACCTTGCCGGCCAGCGGAGCCGTGGGGTTTTCCACCGCGGCGGCATTGATGTTGATTTCGCCCAGCTGAAGAGGGGCGTTGGCGGCGGCCTCTTCCTGTGCGGCGATCGCCTGGGTTGAAAAGATGCTCCCCAAGGCCAGGGCCAGAGTGCTCAGGTGAAAAGCCGGGTGACGCGAGACGTAACGTTTATCGGTGCCAACTGTTGTTTTTCTTTCGAGCATCGAGGAAGTCCTTGGGGTTGTTTTTCATCTTCGCGAGCCTGCTGTCCCGGTCCAGCGGCGTCAGGCAGGCAAGCGAGGTTAGTGTCTACTGGCCATAATCTGACTGTGAATGATAAGGGTTTGCATTAATATTGTCAGTCTTGTAGGGAAATTATTTTAGTTTCGACATATTCTGTGCCCCACTTTTTGGCCCTCGATGGGTTTCGCGGTGCTGTCACCGGGAAACGATTGCGAGGGTTCGGTACGATGGACGATTCGATCAGGCCCTCTAGGGCGGTGGAGGGACGGTCATGCTGAAAGCCAGCAACGTGCGGCTGAGCTATGGCGAGCAACAGATTCTCAACGGTGTCAGCCTGGATATTCCCGAAGGCTGCTTCACGGCGTTGATCGGGGCGAACGGCTGCGGCAAGACCACGCTGCTTAATGTGTTGGCGCACATGCTGCGGCCCAGCGCGGGCGAGGTGCAGCTGTCCGGCAAGGCCCTGGGCCAGTATTCGCGCCGGGCGCTGGCGCAACGCATGGCGTTGTTACCCCAGCGCACCACCTCGCCGGCCGGCATGAGCGTCCGGGAATTGGTGATGCAGGGGCGTTTTCCCTGGCAGAGCTGGTGGCGCCAGTGGTCCGGGCAGGATCAGCAGGCCATTGACCGTGCCATCGACCTGGCGGGCATCGCGCCTTTGCTCGATCGTTCGCTGGCCACGCTGTCGGGCGGCCAATTGCAGCGATGCTGGATTGCCATGACCTTGGCCCAGGACACCCCAGTGATCCTGTTGGACGAGCCCACGACGTTTCTCGATATCGCCCATCAGATCACCTTGCTCGAACTGCTGGTGGACCTGCGCGAGCAAGGCAAGACCGTCGTCGCCGTGCTTCACGATCTCAACCAGGCCGCGCGTTATGCCGATCATTTGGTGATGATGCGTGAAGGCCGCTTGCTGGCCCAGGGCGCGCCCGCTGAAGTCTTCACCCGCGAAAATCTCAAGGCAGTCTTCGACCTGGACGCGCACATCATCACCGACCCTTATTCGGGCGATCCGCTGTGTGTGCCGCAAACCACCCGTAGCCAGCCCTCGGCTGTGCGGGAGGCGATGTGAGTCACGGTTTGCGATTGCCGGTGTGGCTGGGCCTGCTGGTCGCCATCGGCTTGGCCGCGCTGCTGCACCTCGCGGTTGGCGCCAAGAGCATCCCTTGGAGCGAAGCGTGGCAGGCGCTGGTGGCTTATGCGCCGGACAACGCCGACCAGAGCGTCATTCGCGGCAGCCGCTTGCCGCGCCTGTTGGTGGCCATGCTGGTGGGTGCCAGCCTTGGCCTGGCCGGGGTGATCATGCAGGCCGTGGGCGACAACCCATTGGCCGATCCGGGCATCCTCGGCATCAACAGCGGCGCGGCATTGTTCGTGGTGTTCGGCTTGTTGGTGTTGCCGGGGCACGACCTGTCGATGATCCCGCTGTTCGCGTTCAGTGGCGCGCTGGTGGCAGCCGTCGGCGTCCTGCTGCTGGCGGGCCGCGGGCATAACCCGATCCGGCTGACCTTGTCCGGGGCGATGATTGCGGCATTGTTCAGCGCCATCACTTCGATCCTGCTGTTGCTCGACCAGCAGGGGCTCGACAGCCTGCGCCGTTGGCTCACCGGGTCGATTGGCGTGACCGGCGGCTCGATGCAGGCGTGGGTCTGGCCGTACGTGGTGTTGGGCATGCTTCTGTGCCTGGTCAATGTCCGAGCACTGAATGCCCATCGACTGGGTCCACAGGCTGCCGCCGGCATGGGCGTCAACCTGTTGAAAATGCGCCTGTTCGGCCTGGCCTCCGTGGTCCTGCTGTCGGGGTGCGCGGTCGCTCTGGCGGGGCCGATCGGCTTTGTCGGGCTGGTGGTGCCTCACGCTGCGCGCCTGTTGTTCGGCGACGATTATCGACGGCTGTTGCTGGCCGCGCCCTTGCTCGGCGCGCTGCTGCTCATCCTGGCGGACATCGCCGCACGAACGGTGGTGCGTCCCTTCGAGCTCAACACCGGGATTGTCACGGCACTGATTGGCGGGCCGATTTTCGTTGCGCTGGTGTTGAGGAAAGTCAAATGACGCGCCTGGGACTGACCTTGCCCAGGACGCTGCCCTTGTTGCCTTGGGTGGCCCGGCCGATCGATGTGATCTGGGTGCTGGTGTTGATGTTTACATTGGTGGCCGTGTCGTTGTACGCCTTGACCGTCGGTAGCTATTCGTTGGGTGTCGCCCAGGCCTGGCAAGCCTTGTGGTCCCCTGGGCGGGTCGACTCGGCGATGCGCAACCTGCTTTGGGAGTTGCGTTTGCCGCGTGTCGCGCTGGCGATCCTCGCCGGCATGGCCATGTCGCTGGCCGGCCTGTTGATGCAGTCGTTGACGCGCAATCCGCTGGCGGCGCCGGGCCTCGTGGGCGTGGAATCGGGCGCCAGTGTCACGATGCTGCTGATCATCGTGCTCTGGCCCACGCTGCTGCCGCTGGAACTCTATCCGTTGGCGGCACTGGCGGGCGGGTTGGCCGTGGCATTGTTCGTCGCATTGCTGTCGTGGCGCCAGGGCATTTCACCGCTGCGGTTGATTCTTGTCGGCGTCGGGCTGACTGCCATGCTCAGTGCGGTGGCCGACCTGTTGATCACCTACGGCAACATCGATCAGGTGGAATCGGCGCTGATGTGGCTGGGCGGCAGCTTGCACCGGGCCGGTTGGCCTCAGGTCCGCAGCCTCGGTATCTGGCTGCTGCTGGCGGGGGCTCCGTTGCTGTTTTTCCACCGTCAGTTGAACCTGTTGCAATTGGGCGAAAAAGTCGCGCTCAGCCGTGGCCTGAACGTCACCGGCGTGATGATTTTCCTGTTGCTGTGCAGCGTCATGCTGACGGCGGCCGCCGTGGCGAATGTCGGCACCATGACCTTCGTCGGGCTGGTGGCTCCGCACCTGGCGCGCCAACTGGCGGGTGATCGTCACGGTGCGCTGATGCCGTTGTCGGCGTTGGTGGGGGCGTTGCTGGTATTGGCGGGCGATACGCTGGGGCGGGGGCTTTTCCCGCCGTTGCAGTTGCCGGCGGGGCTGGTGGTCGCCATCATCGGCGCGCCTTATCTGATCCTATTGTTGGCGCGTCAACGCAGTCGCTGAAGACACAGCGATGCATATCTTGAAAACATTGGAGAAAAACGCGTGCGGGGAAGAGTGAAGGGAATGTTCCAGGGATTGCTCGGCATGCTGTGCGTGCCGTTGGCATTGATGTCGATGCACGCCGGCGCGGCTGAAACCAAGGTGTTCGAGAACAGTTTCGGGCGGGTCGAAGTACCTGTTTCACCTCACTGCATCGTCTCCCTGCACGATTTCAGCTTGACCGATCAGTTGCTGGAGCTGGGTATCAAGCCCTGCGGCTCGACCGGCCGCAAGAAGCTGTTCTCGGACGTGGTGTTCCGGGGTGCGCAGGAGCGCTTCGACGTGACGGGCATCCAGTACATCGGCTCGCACCAGGCCCCCGACCTGGAAGCCATCGCTGCGTTGAAGCCGGACCTGATCATCGGCCTGTCGTACCACGCGGACCTCAAGGAAAAGCTCAGCAAAATCGCACCGGTCGTGCTGTTGCCCTCGCGGGAAAGCGACATCAAGACCTACGCCAGGCAGCTCGCCGAACTGGTCGGCAAGCAGCAGCGCTACGAAGAAATGCTCCACGAATACGAATGGGTCGTCAGCGAGTTCAAGAAGCGCGTCAAGGACCCTTCGCGCATCACGGTCACGACGCTCGAAGTCTATACCGATGGTTTCCAGCTGATCGGTCGTGGCGGTATGGATGACGTTATCAAGGACTTCGGCCTGGGCCGTGTCGCCGCGTATCGCGAGGCGCGCCAGAACGTGCCTTACAGCCTGGAGCGAATCGGCGACTTCGACAGTGATTTCATTATCGATACCTATGAGGAACTGCTCGATTCGGAAGCCAGCACGGCTGCGTTTCGCCAGTCGCCTCAATGGCAGAATCTGTTTGCGGTGAAGAACCGCCAGTTTCTCTACCTGAACCGCAGCCGCTATGCCGATACGATGCAGGGCTTGCTGGGTTCCGCCTACCTGCTGATGTCCCATATTGCTGAGCGAGAACGCGTGCTTCAGGCCAAGTGACTTTGTATCGATTGTCATACAAAAGTCATTAATGACAATGATTCTCTATTGCGGTTGTTACTCGTTTGTATTAGTTTGTGCTCTCGAAAAAAACACGCTCATCGGAATGGCGAGGGATCACAGATGGAAACGGGTTTGGCGCGTGCACAGGTTCAATCCATGGAAGGCGTACCGGGTGACGAACTGACCTTGCCGTTCATTTTCCAGGCGCCAGGCGCGGGGGCTGTCTGGCAGGATAGCCGGGCGCAGATCCTGCACGCGGTTGAGGCCGAGTTGCCGCTTGCGGGCGGCATTCTGTTTCGTGGTTTTGCGTTCAAGGGCGAAGCGGATTTTGAAGAGTTCGCCCGCAGTTTCGGTCACGAACTGCTGACCTACGACTACGCCTCGACGCCGCGCACCAAACTCAACAACCGGGTCTACACCTCCACCGAATACCCCGCCCACCAGGTCATCCCGCTGCACAACGAGCAGTCCTACTCGCTCAACTGGCCAATGAAAATCTGGTTCCATTGCGTGCAGGCGTCTCCGGTGGGCGGCGAAACCCCTATCGCCGACAGCCGCAAGGTCTACCAGCAACTCGACCCCGTAATCCGCCAGCGCTTTGCCGAGAAGCGCCTGATGTACGTGCGCAACTATGGCAATGGCCTCGACTTGCCCTGGCAACAGGCGTTCAGTACTGAAGATCGCGCCCAAGTCGAGCATTTCTGCCGCGCCAACCAGATCCAGTTCCAATGGAAGGATGACGGTGAGCTGTCCACACGCCAAGTCTGCCAGGCCGTGGCCCAGCACCCGGTGACCGGGGAGTGGGTGTGGTTCAACCAGGCGCATCTGTTCCATATCTCCAATCTCGCCGCGCCCGTGCGCGAGACGCTGATTTCCATCGTCGGCGAGGAGGGCGTGCCGCGTAACGTGTTCTACGGCGATGGCTCGCCTATCGAGCTCGAAGCCCTGGAGCATGTCCGTGCGGTATTGCAGCGCTGCCAGGTGAGTTTCCCCTGGCAGGCGGGTGACGTGCTGATGCTCGACAACATGCTGGTGGCCCACGGCCGCTCGACATTCCAGGGCGCGCGCAAGGTCGTGGTCGCCATGGCCGAGCCTGCTTCCGCGGGTTGAGCCCGACGCTCTTGCATTAAGCCGCCGCATTGGGCGGCTTATTCCAAACAAGCAAAATGAAGGACATCAAATGCTCGATCGCCTGATGCATCGCTGCTGGCTGCGTGGAATTCGCCTGTCGGAAGCCGAAGGCCAACTGGTTGTCACGCCCGGATCAACCAAGGCGCTGGATGATGAATTGGCTCGCGAACTGACGGCGCGCAGCGCCGAGGTGCTGCAATGGCTGGCCTTGCACCCCGATTATTTTGCGGCGCGCCCGTTGACGGATAACGAGCAGGCGCTCTGGTTTCTCCAGCGCCTGGAGCCGGACAGCTGCGCCTATAACATCGCCTACGCCGGACGCATCAAGGCGCAGTTCGTCACCGAGGATTTGCCCCAGCGCCTGCAAGACGCCTGGGAAACGGTGCAGCGGCGCTACCCGATGCTGTGCACCGCCTATGCCGAGCGCAATGGTGACCTGTTGCAGTGGAGCCATCGTGAGCACGTCCGGCCGCTGGAGCGCGTGGCGTTGCAGGCGGCCGATGCCCAGGCATTGCAGCAGCACATCACCGAGTGGGCCGATAAGCCGTTCAACCTGGAGGCCGGCGACGTCAGTCGGGTCGTCCTGTTGAGCAATGGCCAGGCCGGTCATGTCGAGCACAGTGTGCTGCTGGTGATTCATCACATCGCCGCCGACCTGGCCACGTTCTACATCGTGCTCAACGAATTGTTCGCATTGATCAATGAGCAAGCGCTGCCCGCTGTGAATCCGGACGCGTATCGCGACTATTGCAGCGACCTGCATGTGCGCAGCGAAGCCGCCGAACCGGTGGAGTTGGCGTGGTGGCAAGCGCAATTGGCCGATGCCCCGGCACTGGAATTGCCGACCGATTTTCACTACGGCAGCAACCAGGCGTTCCAGGGCGGAGAGTTGTCGGTTCGTTTCGACCCGGCCACTGCGGCGCGGATTCGTGCCGTGGCCCGCCAATGGGGTGTGACGCCTTATATCTGCTGGTTCTCGTTATTCCAGCAGTTCCTCGGCGTGCTGTCCGGGCAGGATGATTTTGTCCTGGGCACGCCCAGCGGCTGGCGCTTGCGGCGCGAGCACGTCAACCTGCCGGGGTATCTGGTCAACCCGTTGCCGATCCGTTGCCGCTTGCAACGCGAGCTGTCCAGCGGCGATTGGGCCAGGCAGGTGGACGCCACCGTCAAGCAGGCCTTGCAGCACCGCCACTATCCGTTCTCGCGCCTGGTCAAACAGCTGGACCTGCCACGGCAGATGGGCAGGGCGCCGCTGTTCCAGCACATGTTCACCCTCAACAAGGAGCGCATCGCGCCGTTCGAGCAGTATGTCGACCGCCTGCTGTCGGAGCAGCGCGGCGCGGCCCATGAGCTGAACATGGTGGTGATCGACGAGGAGGAGGGCTTCCTTTGCCGGTGGCGCTACAGCAAGGCGCTGTATCGCCGTGAAACGGTCGAGCGCTATTGCGATCAATTCGTTGCCCTGGTCCACGCGGTCATCGAACAGCCGGGCGTACCGTTTGCCCAGCTCGACTGGTTGGCACCGGCGCAGCAGTCGCTCCTCAGCGGCGAGGACATGTCGGTCCCGGTCAGCAACGCCTGGCAGGCATTTACCCAGCAGTGCGCCCACAAGCCGGCGTCGATTGCCCTGCAAGACGAGCAAGGTACGCTCAGCTATGTCGAACTCGGCCAGGCGGTGGCGGCCCGTGGCGAGCGCTTGCAGGCAAGCGCGAACCTGGAGGGCGCGCGCATCGCCCTGTGCCTGCCCCGCAGCCGCGAGCTGGTGATGCACATGCTCGCGGCCTGGCAGTGCGGCGCCACCTACCTGGCCCTCGATCCGCAATGGCCGCAGTCGCGTTTGCAGGACATCTGCCAGGACGCTGCGCCCAAGGTCTGGGTCGGCGAGGGCCTGCGACCGGAATGGCTGCCGGAAGCGGTGCGCTGGCTGTCGTTGCCCAGTGCCGGGTTGTCGAATGGATCGCCGTTGCGCGCATCCCTGGCTGCGGACCTTCCAGCCTACGTCGTCTACACCTCCGGCTCCACCGGCAGGCCGAAAGGCGTGGCGGTCAGCCAGGGCAATCTGATCCATTACGTGACGGGCTGCCTCGAACGCCTCGCCCTGCCAGCCGATGCCAGCCTGGCGAGCCTGGCCAGTTGCGCCACCGACTTGGGGCACACGGCCTTGTTCGGTGCATTGCTCAGCGGCCGTCGCCTGCGACTGTTGGCCGAGGAACTGGCGTTCGACGCCGAGGAGCTGGCGGCCGTGCTTGAGCGCGAGCCCGTGGACCTGCTGAAAATCGTGCCTTCACACCTCAACGCCTTGCTGGTCGCCAACGATCCGCAACGCTTGCTGCCGCGCCAATGCCTGGTAACCGGTGGCGAAGCCTTGGGCCATGAACTGGTCTCGCGCTTGCGGGCATTGAAGCCGGACCTGCGTATCGTCAACCACTACGGACCCAGTGAAACCACCGTCGGGGTGTTGACCCATGAGGTCGATATCGATGGCGCGGCACCGCTGGGTCGACCGCTGCCCAATGTCCAGGTCAGCGTGCGTTCGCCCGACGGCCGTCTGTTGCCGATCGGTGTCAGCGGCGAGCTCTGCGTGCAGGGCAAGACCGTTGCGCTGGGTTATCTCAGCGCCAGCGACGCCGATCGCACCCGCTTCGGAGCCCATGGCTATCGCACCGGCGACCGGGTGCGGCTCAATCATCTGGGGCAGGTGGAGTTTCTCGGCCGGCTCGATGAGCAGGTCAAGATTCGTGGCTACCGGGTAGAGCCGGCGGAAGTCGCGGCACGGCTGAGGGCGATGCCGCACGTCAGCGATGTACAAGTGCTGAACAGCCCGTCGCCGTTGACGGGCAACCGCCTGGTGGCGTTCCTGGTCGCACCGTCGAGCGCGTTGCCGGATATTCAAGCCGCCCTGCAAGCGCAACTGCCGGACTACATGCAGCCGGCCCAGTGGCATTGCCTCGATGGGTTTGCCTTGTTGCCCAACGGCAAGGTGGATCGCAAGGCATTGCTGCAGTTGGCCGAGCAAGCGCCGGCCACCGCGCAGGAAATGTCTCCAATCGTGGAGCCTCTGGACGCGGTCGAAAGCGCGTTGCTCGGCATCTGGCGCGGGCTGCTCGGCAATCCTGACCTGGGGCCCGATGACAACTTCTTTGCCTTGGGCGGCGACTCGATCCTCGGCCTGCAGATCATCGCGTTGGCGCGCCAGCAACATATCCTGATGACGCCCAAGCAACTGTTCGCCGAACAGACCGTACGCGCCTTGGCCCGAGTGGTGCAAACGCCACAGCGCAGCCTTGAACAGCGTCTGCTCGACATCGCTCGCGAGATCCTCAATAACCCCGACCTGCGGGTCGATGACAACTTCTTCAGTGTCGGTGGCGACTCGATCCTGAGTTTGCAGATCATCGCCCGGGCCAAGCAGCAGGGGCTGCAACTCAAGCCCAAGCAGATTTTCGAGTTCCCCACCGTGCGCGGTTGGGCCGAGCAGGTGGTTGATCTTGGCGCGGTGAAGGCGGGCGCTACGCCAGCCGTGCTTGAACCTGCCACCGCATTTGCCCTGACGCCGATCCAGCAATGGTTCTTCGCCCAGGAGCAAACCGAATCCGGGCACTGGAACCAATCCTTGCTGCTGGCGTTGAACGCGCCATTGGAAAAGCCGCGATTTATCCACGCCGTGGGCGCGTTGCTGCAGCGTCACGCGAGCTTGCGCCTGGTCTTCGAAACCTCGCCGCAAGGCTGGCAGCAACGCTACCAGGCCTTTTCCCCGAGCCTGCTCGACGGGTTATTCCAGGTCGAGGACCAACCGCTGGACGACGCGCTGTTGCAGCGTTGGCAACAAGGCTTCGAGCTGGGCAAGGCGCCATTGATTCGCTGGGTGTATTTCTCCCAGAGCCAGGCATTGTTGTGCACGGCGCATCACTTGCTTGTCGATGCCGTGTCCTGGCAGGTGCTGCTGGAAGAACTGGAAAGCCTCTACCTGCAACCAAGCGTGGCGTTGCCTGGCGTTTCGGCGGGTTTCCATGTGTGGAGCGAGGCCTTGCAGCAACATCGCCTGGAGCCCGCCGTCCTGGCCCAGGTCGGCTATTGGCATGAGCAGTTGCCCGCCGAACATAACGTTCTTCAACAGCCCAATGCATACGGCGAAAGCCGGACACTGGACATGCAACTGTCGGTGGAGCAAACGCAGTTATTGCTGGGCGATTGCCACGCGGCCTACGGCACCCAGGTCCAGGATCTGCTGGTGGCCGCATTGGCCGGTGTCATCGGCCAATGGCAGGGCCGCGAGCGCGTCACCCTTGAGCTGGAAAGCCACGGCCGCAGCGGCTGGGAGCAAGGCCCCGAGCTGTCGCGCTCGATCGGTTGGCACACCAGCCGCTACCCGCTGGCGGTCGAAACTTCGTGGGACCTGGAGTCGTCGATCATCGCGGCCAAGGAAGCCCTGCGCCGCGTCCCCGAACAAGGCATCGGCTACGGCCTGTTGCGCCAGGATCCGGCCCACGGCCTGGGTGCCGCCTCGCTGCTGACCTTCAACTACCTGGGGCGGGTCGACCAATGGATCGGCGCATCGAGCCTCTGGCGTCTCGCGCGGCCGATGTGCCCCGGCATGCGCGCCGAGAGCACCCACCGCACGCACTGGCTGGATGTGACGGCGCTGGTCAACGAAGGCCAGCTACATGTCGAGTGGCGCTACGCACCGCAGGTCCACGACCCGGTGTTGGTGAACGAACTGGCGCGTCAGTTCCAGCAGCGGATCAGCGCCTTGCTGGAGCACTGCCAGGCCCCCTCGGTGGGCCGCGCCACGGCTTCGGATTTCGCCGACTCAGGCCTGTCCGACGATGAATTCCTGGGGCTGCTCGAACAACTCGAGCAATGAGCCCCCGCGTCCCAAACATTACAGGTTCGGATACCGTCAGCATGAACGACAAGGTCAAGGCTCTTTCGCGCAACATCGAAGCGATCTACCCGCTGGCTCCCATGCAGCAAGGATTGCTGTTCCACAGCTTGATGCACCCTGGCAAGGGCATGTATCTGCTGCAATATCGCCATGTCATGGTCATGCCGGACCTCGACCTCGCGGCCTTCCGCCAGGCCTGGGCGCAGGTGGTGGAGCGCCATGAACTGCTGCGCACCTCCTTCGTCTGGAAGCAGCAGAAGCGCCCGATGCAGGTGGTGCATAAGCAGGTCGAACTGCCGATCACCTACGAGGATTGGTCGCTCCTGAGCGAAGGCGAGCAGCAGGACCGCCTCGAGCAATTGCTCGGCGAAGAACGCGCCGAAGGGCTGGATTTCACCAAGGCGCCACTGATGCGCGTCCGGTTGTACAAGCTGGCGCCCGACACCTACCAGTTCGTGCGCAGCTACCACCACATCCTCATGGATGCGTGGTGCTTCTCGATCATCATGATGGACTTCCTCAACGGCTATCGCGCCGCCCGGGAAGGACGTCGACTGAACTTGCCGACACCGCGCCCGTATCGCGACTTCATTCGCTGGCTGGAAACCCAGAAACCGGAAGATCACCAAGCTTTCTGGCAACAGCGCTTGGCGGGCTTCGACACGCCCAACGAGTTTGGCTTCGGTCACATCGGCCGGGTCCAAGGCGCTGCCGAACCGGTCGAGGACTGTGTCGAATTCCTGGAGCCCGGGCAGACCCAGGCATTGCAGAACGTCGCGGCCCGGCATGGCCTGACCCTCAACACCCTGGTGCAAGGCGCCTGGGCTTTGTTGCTGGCGCGCTACAGCGGCGATCGCGACTTGGTGTTCGGCATTACGGTTGCCGGCCGTCCGGTGCACCTGCAAGGCATGGAAAGCATCGTCGGCCTGTTCATCAACAGCTTGCCGCTGCGCTGGAGTTGTGGCCCGGAGGATGGGCTTGGCCCGTGGCTGAAAGCCTTGCAGACCGAGAACCTGAGCCTGCGCGAGCACGAGAGTGTTTCCCTGGCGGACATCCAGCGCTGGAGCGATGTGCAGCGCCAGGACTTGTTCCAGAGCCTGTTCGTGTTCGAGAACGCGCCCATTGCCGCCGACCTGCGCCAGGGGCAGTTGGACTACCTGATCAGTGACATGGCCAACCGCACCCACACCAACTACCCGATCACGGTGGTGATCGTGCCGGGCGAGCGCCTGCACCTGCAGTTGACCTATCAAACCGACTGGTTCCTGCGCGAAGAAGTCCAGCAGATGCTGCGGCATTTCCGCACCTTATTGTTGAACATGGGCGAAGCCCTCGGCGCAAACGCCGGCACGCCGTTGCATCAACTGGCGATGCTCGATGCAAGTGAAATCACTCACCAGCACCAGGTTTGGGCCGGTGGCGGGCTGGAACCCGACGAGCAACTGCTGCAGCCGTTGTATGTCGAGCGTTTCCAGGAGCAGGTTCGCCAGACCCCAGAGCGCGTCGCCATGGTCCATGGTGAGCAAAGCCTGACGTTCGATCAGTTGAACCGCGCCGCCAACCGACTGGCCCGGCACTTGCGCGCCCAAGGTGTGGGCAGTGACGACTTGATCGCGGTGTTCGACGAGCGGGGCCTGGACCTGGTGGTGATGATCGTCGCCACGCTCAAGGCCGGTGCCGGTTGGCTGCCGCTCGATCCGCGCAACCCGGCCCAGCGCCTGGCCCAGGTGCTGCGCCAGAGCCGCACGCCGTTGCTGATTCATAGCGCAGGGCAGGGCGAACTGGCGATGCAGGCCCTCGACCTGCTCGACCAGCGGCCCAAGGCCGTGCGCTACGACCCCTCGGTACTGGGCAGCTACAGCGACGATGACCTGAACATCGCCGTGCACGACACATCGTTGGCCTATTGCATCTTCACCTCCGGCTCCACCGGCACGCCGAAGGGCGCGATGGTGGCGCAGGCGGGCATGCTCAATAACATTCTCGGCAAGTTGCCGGGGCTGGGGCTCGATGCGAACGACGTGATCGCCCAGACTGCGCCGCAGTGCTTCGACATTTCAGTCTGGCAGACCCTCGCCGGGCTGGTGCTCGGGGCCCGCACCGTGATCCTTGGCGATTGCGTCGTGCAGGATCCCGAGGCACTGGCCTCGGCCATCGGACGCCACGGCATCAGCATCCTCGAAGCGGTGCCGTCCCTGATGCAAAGTCTGTTGGACGCCGGCTTGGAAACGTCCCCCCTGCGCTGGGTGCTCGCCACGGGCGAGGCCTTGCCGCCAGCCTTGGCGCGTCGTTGGTTCGAGCGCTACCCGGCGATCCCGCTGATGAATGCCTACGGGCCGGCGGAATGCTCCGATGACGTGGCTTTTCATCCGCTGCTCGAACGCTTGCCGGAACAACGCATCAACGTGCCGATCGGCCGTGCCACGCTGAACAATCGCTTGTACCTACTCAACGCCGATCTGCAGCCGATACCAGTGGGCGCGGTCGGGGAGATCTTCGTCGCCGGCGTCGGCGTCGGGCGCGGCTACATGGCCGACCCGGCGCGTACGGCGGCAGTCTTCCTGCCGGATCCGATCGCCAACGACGGTTCTCGCCTGTACCGCACCGGTGACCTGGCGCGCTTCCTGCCTAACGGCGACCTGGAATACGTCGGACGCACCGACCACCAAGTCAAGATTCGCGGCCATCGCATCGAGCTGGACGAGATCGAGGCTTGCCTGACCCGTTACCCCGGCGTGCGCGAAGCCGTGGTCGTGGCCCGTGACGACCAGCAGCGCGCCAAGGTGCTGGTGGCTTACGTCGTGGCCGATGGCGCCTGCAGCATCGAGGCGTTGCGCGAGCATGTGCTGGGCAATCTCCCGGCCTACATGATCCCGAGCGCATTCGTATTCCTGGAGCGTTTCCCGCTCAACGGCAACGGCAAGATCGACCGCAAGTCGTTGCCCGCGCCGGATTTTGCCGCGCAAAGCCAGGCCCGCTATGTGGCGCCGAGCAGCGAGCTGCAAGGCCAGTTGGTGGAAGCCTGGCAAAGCGTGCTCGGTCTGGGCCAGGTGGGTGTCGAGGACAACTTCTTCGAGCTGGGCGGCCATTCGCTGCTGGCGACCCAGTTGATCGGCCTGATCGGCAAGCTCAGCGGCAAGGACCTGCCGTTGCGCGTGGTCTTCGAACGTCCGACCATCACCGCCATGGCCGATTGGCTGGAGAACCAGGCCGGCGCGGTAAAGCCGTCGCCGACGTTGCTGCCGCGTCCGGAAACGCTGCCGCTCTCGTTTGCCCAGCAACGGTTGTGGTTCCTGCAACAACTCGACCCCGACAGCCCGGCGTACAACCTGGCCGGCGCCGTGCGCCTGACCGGCGAGCTGCACGTCGCTGACCTGCACGCGGCCTTGCAAGCGGTCCTCGACCAGCACGAGGTGCTGCGCACCGGGTTCATCGGCGCGGCTCAAGGGCCGAGCCAGGTTGTCCTGGCGCACAGCGAGATTGAGTTGCCGGTCATCGATGTGGCGAGCGAAGACGCGCTGCACGAACGACTGCGCCGAGACGCCATGACGCCGTTCGCCCTCGACGCGGCGCCGCTGCTGCGCGCCAGGCTGTATCGCCTGGCGCCGGAGACGTTCGTCTTGTCGTTGAATTGCCACCACATCGTTGCCGATGGCTGGTCCCTGCAACTGATCATCGACGGGCTCTGCGAGCAGTACCGCAATCGTCGCAAGGGCGTCGCGACCCCACGGCCCGCCCCGGCAATGCAATACGCCGACTACGCCGTGTGGCAGCGCCAATGGATGGGCAGCAAGGCGTGTGAGCAAGAGCTGGCCTACTGGTGCGAGCAACTGGCCGGCGAGCTGCCGGTGCTCGACCTGGCCGCCGATTTTCCTCGTCCCGCCCAGGCCAGCCAGGCTGGTGGACGCGTCGAGTGTCGCTTGTCCGAGGACTTGGCGGCACGGCTCAGGACCTTCAGCGCGTGTCATGGCTGGAGCAACTTCATTCCGATGATGACCGCTTTCCAATTGTTATTGCGCAGTCGCAGCGGCGAAGACGACATCCTCGTCGGTGTACCGGCGGCCAACCGGCACCATGCGGCGCTGCAACCGCTGGTGGGTTGCTTCGTCAACACCTTGGTGTACCGCAAGAGAATCTCTGGCGAGCGCAGCCCGCTGCAACTGATGAACGAGTTGCAGGCCTTGTCGGTGTCGGTCCAGTCCCACCAGGACTTGCCGTTCGACTACTTGATCGAACAACTGGGCGTGGTCCGGCAGGTGAGCTACAACCCGCTGTTCCAAGTGATGTTCAACTACTTCCCGGGCAACGCCCTGGAGCGTTTCGAACTCACCGACGTCATCGCCGAACCGCTGGACAACCGCCCCGACAGCGCCTTGTGCGACCTGCACCTGGACGTGCGCGACAGCGAGCATGGCATCAGCCTCAGCTTGCAATACAGCAGCGATCTGTTCCGCGAGCAGACCGTGCAAGGCATGGCCGAGCAATACCTGGCCTTGCTCGATGCGCTGATCGAGCAAGCTGCCGAGCCGCTGGGTGAACTGGCATGGCAGCCCGCCGAACGGGCGCTGGCGCGGATCGATGGCCGCGCGGTGGCCGGTCAACGGGACATCCTCGAAGCGTTCGCGCTTCAGGTTGCCCACCAGCCGGAGGCGATTGCCGTCGTGGCCGGCAATCAACAACTGACTTACGCCGAGCTGGACCAGGCCGCCGAGGCGCTCGCGGCGACGTTGCAAGCCCATGGCGTCGGTGTCGAAGACCGCGTGGCGTTGAGCCTGCCCCGCGACGCACGCCTGCCCATGGCCATGCTGGCGGTGCTCAAGGCCGGTGCGGCGTATGTGCCGCTGGCCGAAGACACGCCGCCGGAGCGTGGCCGCTACATTCTCGAAGCGGCGCAGCCCACGTTATGCCTGGGCACCGCCGCGAGCCTTAACGTATTGGCGCAGTGGAACACCGGGCTGCCGTTGCTGGACATCGACGCCAGCGGCTCGGCCGTCCCGTGCAAGCCTGTGGCCTGCATCGCCAGTCAACTCGCCTACGTGCTGTACACCTCGGGTTCCACCGGCCAGCCCAAAGGCGTGGCGATCAGCCGTGGCAACCTGATGAACCTGATGCTGGCCGTCGATCAGGTCTTGCCGATGACGCCCCGCGACCGGGTCCTGGCCCTGACCACCGCGACGTTCGACATTGCCATCGTCGAGTTGCTCCTGCCCTTGGCCCATGGCGCCAGCATCCTCCTGGCCGATCGGGAGCAGGCGCGGGATCCGCAAGCGATCGATCAATTGTTGCTGACCGGACAACCCACCGTCATGCAGGCCACGCCGGCCACTTGGCGGATGTTGGTGGCGCACACCTCGCGCAGTTGGCAGGGCGTGCGTGCCGTCTCCGGTGGCGAAGCCCTGCCGTGCGCGCTGGCCGAAGCCATCGAGGGCAGGGGCGCCAAGGTCATCAACGGCTACGGGCCGACGGAAGCGACCGTCTACAGCACCTTCGAAGTGCGCAGTGGCAATGAAAGCGCAGTGGAGGTGCCGATCGGGCAACCGGTGGCCAATACCGCTGCGTACGTGCTCGACGCCGACCTGCAACCGGTCGCCGCCGGCGTGCCCGGTGAGCTGTACCTGGCCGGGGCCAACCTGGGTCGCGGCTATTTCGCTGCCGCGCGCCTGACCGCCGCGGCGTTCCTGCCGGATCCTTTCGTGGCCGGCGCGCGCATGTACCGTACCGGTGACCGGGTGCGCCGCAATAGCGATGGCAGCCTGGATTACCTCGGGCGCCTGGACTTCCAGGTCAAGCTGCGGGGTTTCCGTATCGAGCTGGGTGAGATCGAAGCGCTGTTGTCCCGCGTCCCCGGGGTTCGCGAGGCGGCCGTGGTGCTGCTCGGCAGCGGGGAATCGGCGCGGTTGGTGGGTTACTACGCTGGCGATGCGCTGGACGAAACGACGCTGCGCGCCAGCCTCGGCGCACAGTTGCCGGACTACATGCTGCCCAGCCAATTCGTTCGCCTCGACACCCTGCCGTTGAGCCCCAGCGGCAAGGTCGACCGCAAGGCTCTGCCAGCACCGCAGCAGCGTGACGGCCAGCAGGGCGCATTGTCGAGCGAGTGGGAGCAGACCCTGGCTGGCCTCTGGCAAGAGCTGCTGGGATGCACCGACGTTGGCGCGGACGATAATTTCTTTGCCCTGGGCGGGCACTCGCTGTTGGCGGCGCGGCTGGTGGCACGAATCGCCGAACAGCATGGTCGGCGCCTGCCGTTGCGCAGCGTGTTCGAACAACCGGTGCTGCGCGACCTCGCCGCGACATTGGCCGAGGCCAGCACCGAGGCCGACGGCATTCTGCGTCCGTTCGAAGCCCCCCTCGCACCGTTGCATTTCACTCAGCAACGCTTGTGGTTCCTCGACCGTTTGCAGGGCGATACCCAGGCCTATCACCTGTCCCTGGCCTTGCGCCTGGACGGCCTCCTGCAACCCGCATTGCTGGAACAGGCGCTGGCGCACCTGGTGGTTCGCCAACACAGCCTGCGGACGGTGTTCAGCGACACCGCCGAGGGCGCACGCCAGCATGTCGAAGACCTCGGCGCGATGCCGCTGAGCTTCGAACCGCTGGAAAACGACGAATATTCCAGCGGCTTCACCCAGAAGCTCAGCCAGGAGGCGCAGCGTCCGTTCGACCTCACCGCGCCGCCGCTGTGGCGGGTGCGGGTGTACCAAGGCCCGGGCCGAAGCGTGCTGCAAGTGACCTTGCACCACATCATTGCCGATGCGCGCTCATTGGAAATCCTCTTCGCCGAACTGCAACACATCTACCAAGCCTTGCTGGAAGGATGCGACGCTTGCCTGCCAGCCTTGCCGCTGCAGTTTTCCGACGTCGCGGCCAGTTGGCAAAGCCCGGCGGGGCAGGCGCGGATCGAGTCGCAGCTTGATTACTGGCGACGCACCCTGGCGGGCGAACCGCCGGTGCTGAACCTGCCGACCGACATGCCGCGGCCCGCCGAGCAGGGCTACAAGGGCCAGCGCCTGCGCTTCAACCTGCCGGCGAGCCTGGTCAAGCACCTGCGCGAGACGGCGCAACGCCATGGCCTGACCGCTTTCGCACCGTTGCTGGCTGCCTGGAAAACCTTGTTGGCCAGACACTCGGGCCAACGGGACATCTGGATCGGCCTGCCGGTCGCCCATCGACATCAGGCCCATACCGACAACCTGATCGGCTATTTCGCCACCACCCAGGTCCTGCGCAGCCACCTCGATCCCCAGCAATCGGTCGAGCAGTTCTGGCAGCAGTTGCAAGCCACGCACCTGGCGGCGCAACAGCATGCCGACGTGCCGTTCGAGCGCTTGGTGGAAGCCTTGCAAGTGCGCCGCGATCTCAGCCACACACCGCTGTTCCAGGCGTTGTTCAACCTGATCCAGCGCGATGCCAATGCAACGCTCGAAGAGCATTTCGCCGGCTTGCCGGCACAGCGGCTCAACGTTGAAAGCGACAGCGCCCTGGTGGACATCGGCCTGCACATCGAGCAGCAGGGCGAGGATTGGCAATGCGTGCTGGAATACAACACCGACCTGTTCCTGGCACACACCGCACAACGTTATGCCGATGAGTTCCGCTACCTGCTCGAAGGCATGTTGCAACAACCGGATGCGCGTCTCTGGGACATCGACCTGGCCAACGCCGATCATGCCTTGGCCCAGCGCCCATGGAATCGCCCGGCGCAATCCTTGGCGCCGGTGGTGGACGTCATCGCCCGTTTTGAGCAGCAGGTCGTCCTGACGCCTCTAGCGCTGGCGATGGATTGCCAGGACCAGCAACTGACCTACGCGCAACTCAACGTCATCAGCAATCGCCTCGCCCATTGGCTGCGTGCGCAAGGTGTCGGCACCGATGACCTGGTTGCCGTCTGCCTGAGTCGTGGCCCATGGCTGCTGCCAACTCTGCTGGCGATCCACAAGGCCGGCGCGGCGTACCTGCCACTGGATCCGCAGCACCCGAGCGAGCGGCTGGGCTTCATCATCGGGCATGCGCGTCCGGCCCTGGTGCTCAGCGAAAGCCTGTGCGCCGAGGCTTTAGGCGACGTCGATCACGTCCTGCTCGACGGGTTGGCGCTGGACACCCGCAGCGACGCCAACCTTGCGTTGCCGATCGATGCGCAGCAGCGCGCCTATGTGATCTACACCTCGGGCTCGACCGGCACACCGAAAGGCGTGCAGGTCAGCCGGGGCAACCTGAGCAACTTGCTGGCCGGCCTCGATCGCTTGCTGCCGCTCGGCGCCGAGGATGTCTGGCTCGCCAGCACCACGTACGCTTTCGATATGTGCAAGCCGGAGCTGTTCCTGCCGCTGGTCAACGGCGCGGCCATCCTGCTGGCGCGCCGCGAGCAGGTGGTCGATGGACATCAGTTGTTCGGGCTGCTGCGCCGGGCCACGGTATTCCAGGCCACCCCTGCGGGTTGGCAGATCCTGTTGGAAACCGGCCAGGTCGATTGGCCGCCGCTGCGTGGCCTGATCGGTGGCGAGGCGGTGCCCGGTGAGCTGGTGAATGAACTGCGCAGCCGTGGCGTGGCGCTGATCAACGCCTACGGCCCGACGGAAACCACCGTCTGGTCGACCACCCAGGCATTGCAGGACGTGCCGTCCGGCGTCGCCGACATCGGCATGCCTCTGCTCAATACCCTCTGCTACGTGCTCGACGACATGCTCCGCCCGGTGCCGCTGGGGGCGACGGGCGAGCTGTATATCGCCGGCTCCGGCGTCACCCGGGGTTATCAGCACGCGCCAGCCATCACGGCGGCGGCATATTTGCCGGACCCTTATGCCGGCGAACCGGGTAGCCGCATGTACCGCACCGGCGACTTGGTACGCCGCCGCAACGACGGGCGGCTGGCTTATGTCGGTCGCGGTGATTTCCAGGTCAAGGTGCGCGGTTTCCGCATCGAGCCCGGTGAAATCGAATCGCTGCTGCGCCGTTACCCCGGCGTGGAAGAAGCCGTGGTAATGATCGATGCCCGCAGTCAGAGTCTGTTTGCCTGGTTGCAGGCACCGAACCCGGTCGATCAGGCGGCGCTGCGTCGGTATCTGGAAGGCGTGTTGCCGGGCTACATGATTCCGGCTGGCTTCATCGAACAGCCGCGCCTGGCCCTTAACGCCAACGGCAAGATCGATCGCAAGGCCTTGCCGGCACCGCAGCCGGTGGCGATCCAGGGTGTAGCGCCGCGCAGCGAGCTGGAGCAGCAATTGGCGGACATCTGGCAGGAGCTGCTGGCGTTGCCGCAGGTCGGGGTGTTCAACAGCTTCTTCGAGCTGGGCGGTCATTCGTTGTTGGCCATGCGCTTGATGACGCAAGTCGAGAGCCGTTTCGGCGTCAAGCTCGAACTTCGCAGCCTGTTCCAGAACCCGACGATCGCCGCGCTCGCCGAACAGATCGAAAAACCCCAGGGGCCGTCGACCGACGAAGCCCTGGACGAAATGCAGCGCCTGTTGGCCGAGATGGAAATGTAAGGATGAGTACGATGACGCAACAAGCTTTCCTGGAGATTGCGCAGCGGCTGGCATCCTTGCCCGCGGACAAGAAGAAGGTCTTTCGCCAGCGCCTGGCCGAAAAGGGCATCGACAGCTGGCGCCTACCGATTGTCCCCGCCGTGCTCGACGACGGCGAGCACAGGCCGTTGGCGCAGGCGCAAAGGCGTTTCCTGTCGGCTGAAGCGCTGAGCAGTCGCGCGCTCTACAACCTGTGCTCGGTGCTGCGCTTCGATGGACGCCTGGACGGCGCACGTTTGCAGCAGGCGATGCAGCAGGTGGTCGATCGCCATCAGATCCTGCGCACACGCTACAGCCCTGATGCCAGCGGACAGTTGCAGCCCCATTGCGAGCCACAGCGGGTCCAGTTGCCGGGCGTCGAGCGCTTGACCGTCGCCGCATCCGAACACGAGCAATGGTGCGCCAATGAATACGCCCGCCAACTCGCCGAACCCTTCGACCTGGCGCAGTCGATGCCTTGGCGCTGGCAAGCATTCAGCGACGCCCAGGAGCATTCCACCTGGCTGTTTTTCACCATTCACCACGTCGCCTATGACGCCTGGTCGGCCCAGCAACTCACCCTCGAATTGGCCGAGGCTTACCGGGCGCTCGCCTCGAACCAGGCTGTCGCGCTACCCGAGTTGGCCATCCAATACGCCGATTACGCCGCGTGGGAGCGTGAATGGCTGGACAGCGACAGTTGCCAACAGCACATCGATTTTTGGCGCGATCAACTGGCCGATGCACCGGCGCCAATGGCGTTGCCGCTGGACCGCCCGCGCCCCTTGACCACACAACGCCGCCACAGTGGCGCGGTCCTGGCCCGGGAACTCCCGCCGCACCTCACAACGGCGATCGAGGCGGCCATCCGTAATCACGGGGTGACGCTGTACATCTACGGCCTGACAGCGTTCAGCTGCCTGCTGTCGCGCTACAGCGGCGAGACGGACCTGTGCCTGGGCACCTCGGCGGCGCAACGTGACCGTCCGGAACTCGCACCGTTGATCGGCCCATTGCTCAATACCCTGGTGATTCGCCAGCGCCTGCAAGACAACCCGGACTTCGGCAGTGCATTGGTGCGCACTCGCGACACCGTTGCGGCGGCGTTCGACCATCAGCAGTTGCCCTTCGAAAACATCCTCGAAAGCCTTGAGCGCCCGCGTTCGAGTCCGCTGTTCCAGGTCATGTTCGTCCAGGTCGATCTGCCCGAAAGCCGCACCCTGGCCTTGCCCGGCGTGGCGGTCGAAGTGCTCGACCCGCCGCAACGCCACGCGCGTTTCGACCTGACCCTGCGGATGGTCCGCACCGCCGATGCACAGCTGCGCTGCGAACTGGAATACAGCGACGAATTGTTCGACGCGGCCACGGTCGAGCAAATGCTCGACGATTTGCTGGCGATTTTCCACGAGGGTTCGGCTCATCCGCAGCGACGTCTGTCGGACCTGCAACTGGTGTCCACGCCGAGCGAACTGCGCGGTCCTGTCCTGGAAGCGACTGCGTTGCCCTTGGACCAGCAAGTGCTGCACTGGGCCACGCACACGCCGAACGCGATGGCGTTGCGCAGTGGGGAGCAGAGCATCGATTACGCCACGCTCGGCGCTGCCAGTCGCTCGATGGCCACACGGCTGGCCGGGCAGGGCATTGGGCCGGGGCAGGTGGTCGCGCTGTGCATGCCGCGCTGTGCCGAACAACTGCTGGCGACCCTGGCGTGTTGGCAGCGTGGTGCGACTTGTCTGTTTCTCGATCCGGCGCAACCGGCCCGGCGACTCGCGCAACTGCTGCAAGACAGCGGCGCGAGCCTGTGGCTGACATTGGCGCAAGCGCCCGAGACCGGTGTGGACATCCCGCGCCTGGCGTTGAGCGCCGCCGACTGGTCGCTTGACGCGAATATCGGCCAGGACGAAAGCCTCAGCCAGCCGCAGTTGCCCGCATACCTGATCTACACCTCGGGCTCGACCGGCCAGCCGAAAGGCGTGCAGGTCACTCATGCCAACCTCGCGCATTATGCCAATGCCGTCGGCCAACGCTTGCAAGCCAAACCGGGCAGTTGTTGGGCGACCTTGGCAACCGTCGCCGCCGACCTCGGCTTGACCTCTGTCTTCGCGGCCCTCAATGCGGGCGACGTGCTGGTCTTGCCACCGGCATCGTTGGCCTTCGATCCGCCCGGCTGGGCGGATTTCCTCGACCAGCATCCGGTGGACTGCCTGAAGATCGCCCCTTCGCATCTGCGTGGCTTGCTGGCACTGGACGACGCCCGTCGTGTCTTGCCCAAGGACCTGTTGATCCTCGGTGGCGAAGGTTTCGACCAGGCGTTGTTCGCCAAGGTGCGTGAACTGGCGCCGCAACTGCGCGTTTTCAACCACTATGGCCCGTCGGAAACCACGGTCGGTGTGGTCTGCGGAGAAATCCTCGACGCCGACGTGTTCGAAGCGGGGCAGTATCTGCCGTTGGGCCAGCCGCTGCCCGGCTGCGAATTACGCATCGTCGATGGCCACGACCGGTCGGTGCCGCTCGGTGTCGCGGGTGAGCTGCTGATCGGTGGTCCGCAGGTTGCCCAAGGCTACCTCGGTCAGCCTGAGTTGACCGCACGCGCGTTCGGCTCCACTGCCCACGGCCAGCGTTTTTATCGCAGCGGTGACCGGGTTCGCCTGGATCGCAACGGGCGCCTGGTGTTCCTCGGGCGCCAGGACGATCAAGTGAAGATCCGCGGTTTCCGTGTCGAACCGGGCGAGATCAGTGCCTGGCTCAATGGCCAGCCTCAGGTTCGCGAAGGCGCGGTGCTGGCGTGTGAGATAAAAGGGCGGACGCAACTGGTGGCCTATCTCAGCCCTACGATGACCACCGAAACCTTGGCCACACTGCAAGCCGAAGCCAAGCGTCAACTGCCGGAGCACATGGTGCCGGCCCATTGGTTGGCACTGGACACGCTGCCATTGACGGCCAACGGCAAGTTGGATCGGCGTGCATTGCCTGATCCGGCCACCGATGAACCAGCCGCCGAAGCCGCCGAGCAACCGAGCGGCGCCACCGAACAGCGCCTGGCGCAACTGTGGTGCCAGGTCCTCGGGTGTGCGCAGGTCGGCCGCACGGACGATTTCTTCGCCCTCGGCGGGGACTCGATCCTCAGTCTGCAATTGATCGGCCTGGCGTCCCGGGAAGGCCTCAAGCTGCAACCGCGGGATGTCTTGCAGCATCCGACCCTGGCAGCCATGGCCCTGTGCATCGACTGCCGAGCCGAGCCGGCATTGCTTGCCGTGCTGACGGCTTTTCGCGAGATGCTCGGACAACCTGGCCTGGGGCCGGACGCCGATTTCTTTGCCATGGGCGGCGACTCGATTCTCAGCTTGCAGTTGATCGCGCGTTTGCGTCAGGCCGACCTGCGCCTGATGCCGCGGCAATTGCTGGAAAACCCGACCCCTCGGCAACTGGCCAAAGTGCTCGCGCCGGTCGTCGCGCCGGTCGTTGAAGCCGTTGAGTCGAACGGCGATGGGGAGCAACCGCAGCCGCTGTCCCATGCCCAGCAGCGGGTGTGGTTCATGCAGCAGTTCGAGCCGGCTGAAACCGCCTACAACGTCACCCAGTTGCTGGCCTTGCGCGGCGAGCTGGATGTGCCTCGGCTGAAACGCGCCTGCCAGGCGCTGGTGGCCCGTCATGACGCGTTGCGCTGCCGTTTCTTCGAAGAACGAGGGCAAGTCTGGCAGCGCCTGGACGATATGGCCGCGCCGATCTTCAACGTCCATGACATCGGCGCCCTGAGTGACTCGGAACAGCAAGCGAGCATTGCCAGCGCGGCCAAGCGCGTGTTCGACCTCACGCAGGGGCCGCTACTGGCCATCGATGTGTTTTGTATTGCACCCGCTGAGTACCGCCTGCTGTTCAACGTGCACCACATCGCCGTGGACGGCTGGTCCATGGGCTTGCTGGTCCAGGACCTGGCAGCGCTTTATCAAGAGAGGAGCCTGCCGGCGGCAAGCGCTTTGCTGCCGCTGATCAAGACGCAGCGGCAACGCTTGGAGGGCACGCATGGCAAGGACTTGTTGGCCTATTGGCAACAGCGCCTGGAAGGCCTGGGCAACGAGCCGCTGGAACTGCCCGAGCAACCCACCCGTCCCGCGGTGCAGGCGTACGCTGGCGCGCGAGACGAATATGTCCTGCCCGGCTCGCTGAGCATTGCGGTCGAAGCCCGGGCGAGGGCGCTTGGCGTCACGCCGTTCGTGCTGTATTTCGCGGCTTATCAGCTGCTGCTCTGGCGCCACGGCGGGCGCAATGATTTTGCCGTGGGCTTGCCGGTGGCGGGGCGTGAATCAGTCGAGAGCCAGGCGTTGGTCGGGCTGTTCGTCAACACCCTGGCCCACCGTGTGCAGATCGATGGCCGCCAGAGCCTGCAAGCGTTCGTCCAAGCCCTGAACAGCAAGCTGAGCGAGGACCTGGCCCATCAATCGCTGCCGTTCGAGCAGTTGTTGGACGTGCTGGATGTCGAGCGCAGCCTGGATCGCACACCGCTGTTCCAGACGATGTTCAACTATCAGGTCGATCATCAGGATTCCCGCAGCCTGGACCTGCCCGGCATCAGTGCCCAGGCGTTGGCGCTGCCGGGTGGCGTGGTGAGCGCGAAGTTCGACCTGACGTTCAACCTGTTCACCCAAGGGCGCGGTGCCGAGGCGAGCACCGGTTTGATCGTCGAATACGCGACGGCATTGTTGCGACCCGACATCACTCGGCGTCTGGTGGAGGATTACCAGGCGTTGCTCGCCAGCCTGGCGAGCCTGGATCTTGATGCGCGCTTGCTGGAGATCCCGCTGTGCTCGGTTGCGGCCTTGGCGACTGAAGGGCAGTCGTTGCCATTGCATGGCGAAGCGGATTGGGTGACGCGCTTCGAAGTGCAAGCCGCCGTGCATCCCGAGCGCATCGCCGTGTACTGCGCCGACCGTCAACTGAGCTACGCCGCGCTGGAGGCCCAAGCCAACCGCTTGGCCCATTGGTTGCTGGCCCAGGGCGTCGGGCGCGAATCGTTGGTTGCCTTCTGCCTGCCTCGGGATGAACGCTTGCTGGTGTGTATGTTGGGCATCCAGAAGGCCGGTGCCGCCTATTTGCCGCTTGATCGAGCCCATCCCCCGGCCCGCCAGGCGCAGGTGCTCAACCGGGCGCAGCCGCATTTGCTGCTTTGCGATTCGGCGACGGCCGATTGGCCTGCCGAGCTGCGCGTTTGCGCGTGGACGGACCTGCCGTTGGCGCAATTCGCCGCGCAGGCGCCGGGACTGCCGACGCACCTCGGGCAATTGGCCTACACCCTCTACACCTCGGGATCCACCGGACAGCCCAAGGGCGTGCAGATCAGTCGTGGCAACTTCGCCAACTTCCTGTTGGCCATGGAGCAGGCCTTGCCGTTGGACAATGTGCAGCGTTACCTGGCCTTGACCACCGTCACCTTCGATATTTGCGGCCTGGAGCTATGCCTGCCGCTGGTGCGTGGTGGCGCCGTGGTACTGGCGGACGAGGAACAGCGCCAGGATCCGCAGTTGCTGGCACGCTTGATCAAGGAACAATCGGTCGATCTGATCCAGGCCACGCCCGCCACCTGGGCGATGTTGTTGCAAGGTGATCGCCAGGTGCTGGAAGGGCGATTGGCCCTGGCCGGCGGCGAGGCGGTGTCGGCGGAACTGGCCAGCGAACTGAAGCAGCATGTCGCTCGATTGATCAACGTCTACGGCCCGACCGAGACCACGGTATGGTCGACCCAGACGCCCATCGACGCGCTGCAATTGCCAGTGGCGCCGATAGGCCGGCCGCTCCTCAACACCCGCTGCCATGTCCTCGATGAACACCTGTGCGAAGTGCCTCCAGGCTGCGTCGGTGAACTCTATATCGCCGGGGACGGCCTGGCCCGGGGTTACGCCGGGCAGCCGGGGCTGACCGCCGAGCGTTTCATTGCCGACCCGTTCGGTCACGGCGGTCGTTTGTACCGCACTGGCGATCTGGCGCGCTGGCAGCCTGACGGCCAGCTGTACTACCTGGGACGCACCGACGACCAGATCAAGTTGCGTGGCTATCGCATCGAGCTCGGTGAAATCGAGGCCGTCCTGCTCAGCCATCCCCAGTTGCTGCAAGCTGTCGTGGCGGTGCAAGGCGAGCACCTAGTCGCGTTCTGGGTCGCGGATCCGGACGCTGCACCTGATGAAGCGGCTGTACGCGAGTATTTGCAGGCGCGCTTGCCGGTCTACATGGTGCCGACGCACCTGCAAGCACTGGACCGACTGCCGCTCAACAGCAATGGCAAGGTCGATCGCAAACAACTGCCGCGCTTGCAATCGGTTGTCGGCAGCGTGCCAGCGACCGGGCGAGCGCTGTCGGCCAGCGAGGACGTGCTGGCGCAGATCTGGGCCTCGGTGCTGAACCTGCAAGACGTCCCGGCCGATGGACATTTCTTCCAATTGGGCGGGCATTCGCTGATGGCCGCCCAGGTGCGCGGCCGCCTGCGTGAGCAGGGCTTCGAGGTGCCCTTGCGCTGGTTGTTCGAAACACCCGTGTTGGCGCAACTGGCCGAGCGAATCGAGGGCCTCGCCGCCGAGCAGGATCTGGCTTCCCTGACGATTCCGGCGGTTGACCAAGGCATCGAACAGCCACTGTCCTCGGCGCAACAACGGGTCTGGTTGATGCAACAACTGGATCTGGCCGACAGCAGCTTCAACATGAGCAGCAACGTCCGTTTGCGTGGGCAACTGGATGCCCAGGCTTTGGAGCGTTCGTTGCAGCGGTTGGTGAATCGCCATGCCATCCTGCGCACCACCTATCACTCCCGTGGCGGCGAGTTGCGCCAGCGCATCCACCCGCAGTCGACGGTGGTCCTGGAAGCCGTTGCGTCGACTGAAGACCAGTGGACAGTCGACGCCCGGGACATGGCGTTGCGACCATTCGACCTCGGCAACGACGCACCGCTGCGGGTGGTCCTGTATCGCCTTGGCGAAGAGGATCATGTGTTGCAGATGGTCATGCACCACATCGCCTCCGACGGTTGGTCCGGCGCGGTGCTGGTCGATGAGCTGATCGAAGGCTACGAGGCCTACAGCACCGGCGTGCTGCCGACCCAGCAAGCATTGCCGATCCAGTACGTCGACTACGCCGTTTGGCAAGGTTCGGCCGCGGTCCAGTTGCGTCAGCGCGAAGGCCTGGATTTCTGGCGACGGACCCTGGCGGGCATCCCCGCGCAGGTGCCACTGCCGTTCGATTTTCCACGTCCGGAGCGTGACAGCGGCGCCGGGGCGGCGGTGGATTTCCAATTGTCGCCCGCCACGGTGGGCCGCTTGAAAACCTTCGCCCAGGACAGCGGCACTTCGCCGTTCATGGTCCTGCTGACGTGCTACGCCGCTGTGCTGCAACGCGAGACGCAGGGCCGCGACCTGGTGATCGGAACGGACGTGGCGAACCGTGACCATCCGGCCACCGAATCGCTGATCGGCTTCTTCGTCAACCTGCTGGCCTTGCGTATCCGTGTGCAACCGGAATTGAGCTTCCGTGAGCAAGCCTTGCAAGTCCGCGAGCTGTGCCTGCAAGCGTTCGCCTGGCAGGACACGCCGTTCGAACGGGTCGTCGAATGCCTGGAGCTGCCGCGCGTGGCCAATGTGCACCCGCTCTTGCAGACCCTGTTCGTGCTCGACAACACGCCGCGCCAGCAGCGCCAACTGGGCAATCTGCAGGTCGAGCCGCTGACGGGCGAGCAACACCATTCCAAGTTCGACATGGCGCTGTTCGCCAGCGAAGACGCTGATGCGATCAGCCTGCGCTGGGTGTACCGCACCAGCCTGTTCCGCCCGGCCACCGTCGAACGCTTGCGCGGCGCTTTCGAGTCGCTGCTGGAACTGGCCCTTGGCGCGCCGGACACCCCCATCGATACCATGATTGCGACTGTAAAAGGAGCTGCTGCCATGTCCACGGACAATCCGCTGCAACGCAAAATGAGCAAATTGGGCAAGATGCGCCAGAGCGGATCGGCGGCGACCCGGGAGCCCATCGAAGCCCGACCTCTGCGAGAGGACTCGAAGTTTCCGTTGCTGGTTTCCCTGCGCGACCGCGAGCTGGCCCCGGCCATCTGGGCCGAAGCCAACCGCGACAAGGTCGAGAACTGGTTGCGTGAGCATGGCGGCATCCTGTTCCGTGGCTTCGACCTGCCGACCCCGGCGGACTTCGAGGCGTTCTGCCAGGCGCTGTGTCCGCAGTTGTACGGGCAGTACGGTGACTTGCCGAAGAAAGAGGGCGGCAAGAACATCTACAAGTCGACGCCATACCCCAAGGATCGGATGATCCTGTTCCATAACGAGAGTGCGCACCAACACCGCTGGCCACGTCGGCAGTGGTTCTACTGCGAGACGCCGGCGACGTCCGGTGGCGCGACCCCGATCGTCGACAGCCGCCAGGTCTATCGTGACCTGCCGGCCTGGCTGCAGGCCAACCTGCGCCGCAAGCAACTGATGTATGTACGCAATTTCAGCACCAGCCTGGACGTCAGTTGGCAGCACTTCTTCCAGACCGAAGATCGGGCCGAGGTCGAGCGGATCTGCCGTGAGAGCAACATAGAGTTCCAATGGCGCGGCGCCAACGACCTGCACACCCGCCAGGTGTGCCCGGCGGTGATCCTGCACCCGTTGACGGGCGAAGAGAGCTTCTTCAACCAGATCCAGTTGTACCACCCGGCATTTCTCGATGCGGATATCCGCGAACAGTTCCTGCGCGACGGCGAGTCCGCCATGCCGAGGCAAGTGTTCTACGGTGACGGCTCGGAGCTCGAACCGGCGGCGATCGACGCCATCAATGCCGCCTACGACCGTTGCGCGGTGCGCTTCGACTGGCAACAGGGCGACGTGGTGATGCTCGATAACATGCTGGCGGCGCACGCCCGGGATCCGTTCGAGGGCGAGCGCAAAATCGTCGTGGCGATGGGTGAAATCTATGCCCGCCACCAAGTCATGGCCGCCCCGGCGCAGATCGAAGAAACACTTGAAGAGTTGACCCCATGATGGACCTTGGACTCACGCTTTCACCCCAGCAGAAACAACTGGCCCAGGCCAATCCGCACGCCTGGCGCTGGGTGCGCATGTCATTGACAGGCGTTGCCGAAGGCACCGTCGAGCAATGCTTGCGCGACAGCCTGGCGCAGCACCAGGCGCTGTGCCTGCGCTACGAGCGTCCGCTGGGCGCCACCGGGTTGCGCCAACGTGTGATCGAGCCCCAGGCATTGCGCCTGGACTGGCGCCAGGGGCGCACGGTCGACGGCCACGATGGGCAAAAATGGTTGGACGAGGCCCAGCGTCGTTGCCAGGCCGAACAGCCCGACATGCTCGCCTGGCAGCTCGATGATCAGCTGTTGCTGGCGGTCCCGGTGTACTCGCTGGACGCGCGCAGCCTGGTCCAGTTGCGCGAGCACTTGCTCGGTCGCGCCGCGTTGCTCGATGACGAACCTATGCAGTACGCGGACTACGTCGAGTGGATCAATGGCCTGCAACTGGATGAAGACGCCGAGCAGGGCGCGCAGTTCTGGCGCAACCTGGCCTTGCAGGACATCCCGGGCATGCGCCTCGTCGAGCGCTACGGTATTGCCAGCGGACGTCACGCGGTGGTCCGCCAGCCACTGGCGCCGACTCTTGCGCCGCTGCTTACGGCATTGGCCGATCGTGAAGGCGTGGCCATCGAACAGCTGGTGCTAGCCGCTTGGGGATCGCTGCTAGGCAGGCTCAACGGCCAACGCCAAGGCCAACTCGGTGTGCAGCACGACCCCCGTGACAACTACGAGGAATTGACCGGCGCGCTTGGGGTGTTCGAACAGACGTTGCCGATGGTGGTGCAACTGTCCGAGCACAGCACCTTGGTGAACCTGGCCCGGCAACTGGCCCGGCAATTGGAGAGTGCCGTCGACTGGCAGGAATACGTCGGCCAGGCGCAGTTGTTGCCGGAGTGGCGGGCCAGTTTCCAGGCCGGGTTGCAGGTTGTGCGCGTGCCGCAACTGGGCGCGTTGCAGTGGCTGTCGTTCGACACGCCGGTCGAGCTGCAACTGCAATTGAGCCTTGACGCCCAGGGCAATGGCGAGCTGGCGCTGGCCTATGATTGCGGGGTGTACCGCGACGAGCAAATGCAGGCGTTGCTCAAGCGTCTCGAACATTGGCTCGGCCAATTGGTGCAATCACCCAATGGCCTTATCGATGGCTTCGATGCGTGTCTGCCCGAGGAGTCCCTGGCGTCGTCGACGCGTCCTGAGTTCGGAGCGGACCTGGACATCGTCGCGGCCCTGCGCCGGCACGCCCAGTCACACCCGAATCGGCCGGCGCTGCGTTATGCCGACCAGTTGTTTTCCTACGCTGAACTCGATGCCCTGAGTGACCGCGTCGCCGGCAGCCTGGATCAGGCGGGTGTGGGCCGTGAAGCGGTGGTGGGGCTGTATCTGCCACGCGGCGCGCAGATGCTGGTGGCGATGCTCGCCTGTTTCAAGGTCGGCGCCGCCTATCTGCCGCTGGATCCCCAGCAGCCGCCGCTGCGCCTGGCCGGGATACTCGACGATGCTCAACCGGCATTGCTGCTGCACTTGGAAGGTTTGGCGCCGGAAACGCCGGCGCGCACGCTGTGCTGGTCCCAGGCGAGCAACGGGCCGCTGTTCGATACGCCGTACTCCGGCACTGCACAAGACCTGGCCTACGTGCTCTATACCTCGGGCACCAGCGGCAAGCCCAAAGGGGTGCAGATCGAACAAGGACAATTGCGTCATTACGTCACCCAAGTGACCCGTGTGCTGCAACTGCCCGAGGGCGGGCATTACGGGCTGGTGTCCTCGCTGCTCGCGGACCTGGGCAACACCGTGTTGTTCCCGGCGTGGCTGCAGGGCGGCTGCGTCCATGTGCTGGCGCAATCGACCGTGACCGACGCCCAGGCCTTTGCCGAAGAGCTGCGGCGTTATCCCCTCGACGTTTTAAAAATCGTCCCGTCGCACCTCGCAGCCTTGATGGGCGAGCAGGCCGCCGACGTTCTTCCGCGCCAAGTGCTGGTGCTGGGCGGAGAACCGATCGGCGAGGCGTTGATGACACGCTTGGCCCAAGCCGGACCGACTTGCCGGCTGTATAACCACTACGGCCCGACCGAGACCACCGTCGGCGTGTTGTGGCGAGCCATCGATCTTGCGCAGGGCGTGAATGGCTGTGCGTTGAGCCAGGTGCTGGGGGACAACCGCGTTCAGTTGCTCGACGAGCAGCAACGGCCAGTGCCATCCGGTCAGGCCGGCGAGTTGTGCATCAGCGGCGCCAGTGTCGGCAGGGGTTACGTCGGCAGTGTCGGCGGCGCTGCCTTCGGTGTCGATCCCGCCAGCGGTCAACGCCTGTACCGCACCGGTGACTTGGCCTTGCGCCAGGCCGACGGAGCCCTGCGCATTCTGGGTCGCAACGACCAGCAAGTGAAAATCCGCGGGTTCCGCCTTGAACTGGCGGAGGTCGAGCAAGCGATGCTGGCCCAGCCGGGCGTCTCGCAGGCGGCTGTGCTGTTGGATGGCGAAGGCGATCACGCTCGGTTGCTGGCCTTCGTGGTCACGGACGATGTTCAGTTCCAGGGGACGGACCCGTTGCGCGCCAGCCTGGCTCGCCAACTGCCGGACTACATGCTGCCCAGCGGTATCTTTGCGCTGAAGGCCTTGCCGCTGAACAGCAACGGCAAGCTCGATCGCAAGCACCTGCTCGAACGCGCCCGGCAGCGCCTGCAGAACACCCGCGTGGCGCCGGTGGGCGAACTGGAAACCGCCGTGCTCGCGATCTGGTGCGACGTGCTGGGTGTCGATGACCTGGGCGTCACCGACAATTTCTTCACCGTCGGCGGGCATTCATTGGCGGCGATCAAAGTGGTGTCGCTGATCCGCGAACGGCTGGGTCTCAGCCTGCCGACCAACCTCTTGTTCGAGCGGCATACGGTGCGTGACCTCATCCAAGGCCTGGGCGACACGGGCAGCAGTCCATGGAAGACCCTCGACGATGCCGATCCGCAGGCACCGGCCTTGTTGGTGGTGCATGGTGCGCAAGGGCACCTGCAGGCGTACCAGCCGCTGGTGGACAACCTGCGCGGCGAAGTTTCGGTCTTTGGCCTTGCCGCCCTGGAAAATGGCTGGGCTGACGACGATATGGACGCGCTGTTGCGGCAATACGTGGCGAGTATCCCGGTCCAGCTCAAGGAGCGTCCGCTGGTGCTGTTGGGCTGGAGCCTGGCGGCGCGCCTGGCCTTGTTGCTGGTGCCGCATCTGCAAGCCAGCGGCTTCAGCGTCGAAGGCCTGGTGGTGCTCGATCATGATGCTCAGCGCAGCCTGGCCGGCGAGGGCGACGAAGCCGGTCAGTTGATTGCCGATTTCGCGTTTTATTGCCGCAGCCACGGCCAGCCGATCGGAGAATCGCTACGGGAGCGATTGACTGGCCTGTTGGCCGGCCTTGACTATGCCGAGGGTGTCGCTCGGTTGTTGGACGATGAGCAGGTGCGCGGGCATCTGCAATGGGCAGCGGCGGATGCTGAGCTGCTGGCGCTGATGACGCAATATCGCGCGATCAAGACCCGTTTGTATGAGCAGGCCTTGCCCATCGTCGACGTGCCGGTCTGGCTATGGCGCGGCAATGCCCACGGCGACTTGCGCTCGCAGTGGCAAGCCCTCGCACGACAACCCGTCAGCCAGTGGACGCTGGACGTTGGGCATCATGAGATGCTCGGCGAGCCGCGACTGGCGGAAAACCTGCTGCCTTTACTGTTGCAAACCTCTGCCAAGGTGGTGTCGGTCCCATGATGTTATTGAAAGAACTGCTGCATAACGCGCGGTGGCGCATTTTCCTCGCGGTGCTGAGCAGTGCCTTGAGCGCGGCCACCAGTATCGGCCTGATCGGCTACATCAACCGTTGCCTGGAACAAGGCCTGGATAATCTCGGCCAGGGCTTGCTGCTGTTCGCTGGTCTGCTGGTGCTGTTGTTCATCAGCGGAGTCACTTCGCAATGGTTGCTGGTGCAGATCGGCCATCGGCTGGTGTACCAGCTGCGCCTGCGGCTGGTGGGCAAGGTGCTGGGCACTGCGCTGGAACGCATCGAGCGGCTGGGCAGCCCACGCATCTACAACGCCTTGACCAAGGACGTGACCACCGTCGCCACTGCGTTCAAGCAACTGCCGATTTCCTTGTACAACGGCTTGCTGTTGTTGGCGGGGCTGGCGTACATGGCCTGGTTGAGCCTGCCGTTTTTCGCCTTGACGCTAGCGGTGATCGCCGCCGGCGTCGGCCTTGATGTGCTGCTCGGGCGCAAGGTCAAGACCTTGATGCAGGCCGTCCGGCAACAGGACGACCAACTCACCGAGCAGTTCGAAGCCGCGATCCAGGGGCGTTGCGAATTGGGCCTGAGCCGGGAGCGCCGGCACCTGCTTTATCAACGCAAGCTCGAACCCATCGCCCGGGCCTCGCTGGACGCATCGGTACGCGCCGACACCTTGTGGGCGGTTAACCTGAACTGGACGACGTTGCTGGTGTTCGTACTGATCGGCACGCTGTTTTTCCTCGGCCAGGGGCTGGGGTTGCTGAGCCAGCAGGTGGTGGTCGGCTACGTCCTGGCGATCATGTTCCTGCGCACGCCGATCTCGATGATCCTCGACGCCATTCCCGCGGTCATTCGCGGCCATGTCGCGTTGCAGGCCATCGACGCCCTGGCGCTGGGCGAGACGGTGGAGTTCAAGACCCCCGCGCAAGCGGCGCAGCCGTTTCGCGAGCTGCGCCTGTCGGACGTGCATTACCGTTACGCCGGCAAGAACGAGGAGTTTGCTTTTGAGTTGGGGCCGATCGACCTGACGATCCGGCGCGGCGAGTTGATTTTCATCGTCGGTGGCAACGGCAGCGGCAAATCGACCCTGGCCAAGCTGTTGACCGGGCTCTATGTGCCCGCTGCTGGCGAGGTATCACTCAATGGCGTGGTGCTTGATGCCAGCACCAGCGAATGGCACCGCGAGCACTTCGCCGCGATCTTCGCCGACTTCTATCTGTTCGCCGATGTGCTGGGTGAGGCGGGCGACCATGAAGGACTGGAGGCTCGGGTGGATCATTATCTCGACCGCCTGGGGCTGGCCCACAAGGTCGAATTCGCCGCCGGACGCCTGTCCACCACCGCGTTGTCCCAAGGCCAGCGCAAACGCCTGGCGTTGCTGCTGCTGATGATGGAAGGCCGTGAAGTGTTCCTGCTGGACGAATGGGCGGCCGACCAGGATCCGGTGTTCCGCCATGTGTTCTACAACGAGTTGCTGCCCGAACTGAAGGCGGCCGGCAAGACAGTGATCGCGATTACCCATGACGACCGTTATTTCGACGTCGCGGACCGGATCTATCGTCTCGACTACGGTCACCTCGTTGATTACGACCGAGCGACGGAGAACCCCTTTCAGTTGGCGAAATGATCGGCGCGCTCAGGCGTCCTGATCCTGCCGTTTGCATTCATCGAGGGGACAACTGCTGCAATAGCCTACGCCGGGAAGGCGGTAGCGAATGCAGCAGATCCGCCGCAGGCGCTGGGGCTCGTCTTCGCCGACGTCGTGATAGCGCACGGGGGCGAACAGCGGGTTGCGCCGGCCATCGGGACGCAGGCGGGCGCTGAGGATTTCCCGGGCGGGCAGGGTGCTGTCGGAGTTGGCCAGGGGATGCAGGTCGATCCGCGTGGTGACGAACTCGAAGGTGTTGCCGGCGTTGCTCCAGAACAAGCGGGGCGAAGCGCGGCTGACGCTGGCCAGCGTGTCGATGACCGGTTCCAGGTGCTGCTCGATCAGCGTACGGAACCGTTCGAAGGCCGAGCATTCCGGCAGGGGTTGCCCGGCGTCGCGCAGATGCAAGGCGTGTGGCCTGGCGTCGTCGCCAAGTTCCAACCCGACGTCGTCCAGGGCGAGCGGCAGATCCCGTTGCAGCAGCAGATTGGCGGCCATCACCGGCGCGAGGAAGGTGCTGAAATACCACTTGGACCACAGCGACACCAGGGCCAGGCGTTCATCGGTCTTGTAGCGCGCCAGCAGTTCGTCGACGAACGCACTGAACGTCTCGGGCTGGAAGAACAGGTCCGCCGACAGGTCGGTTTGCGGATGGCTGCGCAGTTGCAGCTTCTCTTCGAAGGCAGCGAGCGGCCCGGTGAACAGCGGAGCAAGGCTGGGAATCATTGACTCATCCGTGACCGCGAATTGAGAGGGGTTATCGTTCAGAGGGGGCGAAGTATAAACAGCGCACCAGCGTCTTGCGACTGTTCGCCGACCCTGAAATATACGAGCCATGTAAGTTTTTTAAAATATTAATGAGAATCGCTACCATTAGTATTGTATCGTAGCGATCTTTCCCGTCATGCCAGTCAAGGAGCAAGCAATGAGTTTGGATAGCCCGGATACGCGGTTTCTGGTTGTCGTCAACGAAGAGGAGCAGTACTCGATCTGGCCGGACTACCGCAGCGTGCCCGAGGGCTGGCGCACCGTGGACATGCAGGGCAGCAAGGAAGAGTGCCTGGCCTACATCGAAAAGGTCTGGACCGACATGCGCCCGCTGAGCCTGCGCCAGGCCATGCAGGCACAAGGACAGGGCTGATCGCCCAAGACCGCGTTCTCATTTCAGGGAGTCAAAATGGAAAGTGTCCAGCCCCGTTCATCCTCCAGCGCCACCTTCACGCTGGAGCAGTTCCGCCACCAGGCGCCTCGCGAACTGAATACCAATCCGTACCTGCAACGCCAGGCGGCCCGGGAATCGAATGCGCGTTCCTATCCGCGACGTATCCCATTGGCCCTGCAGGAAGCCCATGGTCTTTATGTGCGCGACACCCAGGGTCAATTGTTCATGGATTGTCTCGCCGGCGCGGGCACCTTGGCGCTGGGCCATAACCACCCGGTGGCCATTGCGGCCATGCGCCAGACGCTCGATTCCGGCTTGCCCTTGCACACCCTGGACCTGACGACGCCGGTCAAGGATCGCTTCGTCGAGGACCTGTTCAACGCCTTGCCGGAGAACTTCGCCCGTCACGCGCGCATCCAGTTCTGCGGCCCGACCGGTGCCGATGGCATCGAGGCGGCGCTGAAGCTGGCGCGGATCGCCACCGGGCGCAAGCCGATCCTGACGTTCTCCGGCGGCTACCATGGCATGACCCTGGGCACGTTGAGCCTGATGGGCAACCTGGGGCCGAAACAGGCGCTGGGCTCGCTGATGGCCGACGTGCAGTTCCTGCCATACCCGTATGACTACCGTTGCCCGTTCGGCATCGGCGGTGAAGCCGGCATCGATGCCGGGCTGCACTTCATCGAACAGCTGTTGAGCGACCCGGAGTCGGGCGTGTTGCCCCCGGCGGCGGTGGTCGTGGAAGTGGTGCAGGGCGAGGGCGGGGTGATCCCGGCGCCGGTACGCTGGCTGCAAGGCTTGCGTCAGTTGACGCGCAAATATGGCGTGGCGCTGATCATCGACGAAGTGCAGACCGGCCTGGGTCGAACCGGCAAGCTTTTCGCTTTCCAGCATGCCGACATTGAGCCGGACATCCTGGTGCTTTCCAAAGCCATCGGCGGCGGCCTGCCGCTGGCCGTGATGGTCTACCGCGAAGAGCTGGACACTTGGAAACCCGGTTCCCATGCCGGCACGTTCCGTGGCAACCAGATGGCGATGGCCGCGGGTGCCGCGACGTTGCGCCATATCATCAGCGAGAACCTGCCAGGGCACGCCGAGGTCATGGGGCAGCGCCTGATGGAGCAACTGCGCCAGTTGCAGGGCGAATACCCTTGCCTGGGCCAGGTGCGCGGCCGCGGGTTGATGGTGGGCGTGGAAGTGGTCAGCGACACGCCGAGCGACAGCCGCGTTCCCGCTGCGGACACCGCATTGGCCCAGGCCATCCAGCGTCAATGCCTGCGCCTGGGTGTCATCCTGGAACTGGGCGGGCGTCACGGCGCCGTGGTGCGATTCCTGCCGCCGCTGATTATCCAGGCCGAAGAAATCGATGTGCTGGTCGAACTGTTCCGCGTGGCATTGAACAATGCCCTCGCCGAGACCAAGGGCAGGGCGTTGCACATCGCTTGATCCACTGCTGTTCATCAAGGCAGTCGACCAACCCGTGGCGAGGGAGCTTGCTCCCGCTCGGTTGCGTAGCAACCGTAGGATTTTTAGGGCTGCTGCGCAGCCCAGCGGGAGCAAGCTCCCTCGCCACCCATCGTCTTGCCATCTGAACAACATCACCGTATCGAGGTTGCTACTTGTAACGCTGCTCGAACACCGCCAGTTGTTCAGGCTTGATCAACTGGAAGGGCACCCACACCTCGGATTCCACCGGCTCGCCCTTGATCATCTTGAGGGCGGCCTGCACTGCGCTGGTCGCCTGGGCCTTGGGGTCCTGGAACACCGAGGCGACCAGCATTCCGCGCTTGATCGCCGCGAGGCCGTCCGGCAAACCGTCGATGCCGACAATCGCAACCTCACCCTTGGCCTTGCCGGACTGTTGCAACGCCATGGCCGCACCGATGGCCATCTCGTCATTGTTGGCGACGATGGCATCGAAACGGCTGCCGGCGAGCAGCCAGTTGCTGGTCAGGTCCATGCCTTTGTTGCGCTGCCACTCGGCACTCTGTTGCTCGACCACCTTGATGTCGGGAAAGTCCTTGAGCACCTGCTTGACCCCTTCGGTGCGGTCATGGGTGGCGTTTTGCGCGAGGTCGCCCATGATGATCGCGAGGTTGCCCTTGCCCCCCAGTTTTTCGGCGAGGTAACGCATCTGCAGTTGGCCGGCCTCGATGTCATTGGACGCCACCGTGACCACGCCTTTGGGCAGCGTACGTTCGTCGGGGTGACGGTTGACGTAGACCAGCGGCGTCTTCGCCTCGACCGCGGCGCGGGTGATATTGGCGGTGGCGGAGGTGTCCACCGGCAGGACGATGACCGCGTCCACTTTCTGGTTGATGAAGCCCTGGACCTGGTTGAGCTGGCGAACCACATCGCCCTGGGCGTCCTCGAACTGGATCTGGACGCCGTCCTTCTTGGCGGCCTCGTCGAGGCCGTTACGCACGTAGGTCATGAAGTTATCGTCGACCCTGGCGATGCTGACGCCGATGCGATAGTCGGCGGCGGCCCATTGGCTGAAGATCAGGAGCAGCGTGGCGAACAGCAGTGTGCAACGACGCATGATGGTTTTCCTTTTGTTGTTATGAAGTGAACGTCATCAAGAATTTTCCTGCACGGACCTCACCCATCCAGCGTAAAGGCCTGCCTGAAGCGCTCAAGCGCGACTTCGCTGTCCCCACTGGCCCAGCCTTCGAGGCCGACCACACCGCTGTATCCCATGCCGAACAAAGCCTTGGCAACGGCGGGGTAATGAATTTCACCGGTGCCCGGTTCCATGCGGCCAGGCACATCGGCGACCTGGATCTCGCCGATGGCGGCGCCGGCGCGCTGGATCAGCTCGATCAGGTTTCCTTCGCCAATCTGCGCGTGATAAAGGTCCAGGTTCATCTTTAAGTGCGGGCTGCCCACGGCCTCGATCAGCGCCAACGTGTCGTCGGCGCGGGCGAAAGGCGTGCCGGGGTGGTCAACTTCAGTGTTGAGGTTTTCCAGCAGGAACACCCGACCGGCGTCTTCCCCCAGGCGGGCGATTTTTTCCAGGGTCTTGCAGGCGCTCAGCCACATGCGGCCGGTGGCCTGGGCGACGGGCTTGACCGGCAGACCCTGGTCACCCAGGCCGGTGCCGTGCAGGTTCAGGCTCGGGCACCCCAATTGTGCCGCGACGGCCAAGGATTCCCGGGCGCTTTCGAGCAATTGCCGGATGTCCTCGGGGTCGGTCAGGTTGCCTGCGATGTAGCCGGTCATCGACGTGAAGTCAGCGCCAGTGGCAGCGAGGGCCTGGATGTCCTTGGTCGTCCAGTTCCAGATCTCGACGCTGAAACCCAGCGCATGGATGCGTTTGACGCGTTCGACAAAGGGCAGGTCGAGGAACACCATCTCGGCGCTGACCGCGAGCTTGAACGGTATGAAACTCATGAAAGTGCTCCTTGCACACGCACCGCCTTGCCTTGTTGGAACGACTCGATGCAGGCGCGGGCGATCGCCAGCGCGGCCCGGGCGTCTTCACCGCTGGCGAGGGGCTTTTCACCGCTGCGCACGCAATCGACGAAGTGGTTGAGCTCGGCCACGTAGGCGTCACGCAGCAAGTCGGTGTCCATGCGCTGGGTATCGGCCTGGACGCCATTGGCCAGGTAACGCAGTAAATCGGAGTCGTTGACGCTGCCCATGGTCAGCATGCCGGCGCTGCCGAACACTTCGCCACGGACGTCGTAGCCGTACACCGCCTGGAAGTTCGCCTCGGCCGTGGCGATGGCGCCGTTGTCGAATCGAATCGTGACCACTGCCGTGTCGAGGAACCCTTTGTGTTTGAAATCCGGCGCAATCAACGCGTCGGCCATGACAAACACCTCGACCGCTTCAGCACCCGGATTGAGATAACGCAAGGTGTCGAAATCGTGGATCAACGTTTCCAGGAAAATCACCCATTGCGGCGAGGCAGCGGGATTGTTCAGCGCCGGATCGCGGGTCAGCGAGCGTAGCAATTGTGGCGTGCCGATCCGGCCAGCGACCACGTCCAGGTGGGCCGTGCGGAAGCTCTTGGCGAAGCGCCGGTTGAAACCCACTTGCAGCGTCACCCTCGCATCGGCAGCGGCGGCAATGGCGCGATCGGCTTCCTCCAGGGTAATGGCCATGGGTTTTTCGCAGAACACGCTTTTGCCGGCCTGCGCCGCGCTGATTACCAGTTCGGCGTGGCTGCGGGCGGGGGCGGCGATCAGCACGGCGTCGATGTCAGGGTCGTCCAGCAACTGCTTCGGATCGGTGTAGACCTTCTGCACGCCCAGTTCCGTCGCCAGGCGTGCGGCCTGGCCCGGCGTAGGGTCGGCAATGACGGCAAGGCATGCGCCGGGGATGTATCGAGCGGCGGTCAGGCCGTGAAAGCTGCCCATGCGACCCGCACCGATAAGGCCGAGGCGGAGGGTGTTTGATGTACTCATGAATGACTCCCTTTTATTGTTGTTCGCGACTCGTTGTCGGTACAAGGTAGGGAGCAAGCGCTGTGCCAGTTTCTAACTGGCTGAAACCTATGAGTTTTATTGGTAATTGATGCGCAGGGGTGTTCATTTGAATGACATGTCTATACTGACATGTCGAAAATATGAACATAGAGCCCGCCATGAACACACAGCCGATGGCCTTGAACGTTGAAGACCGTGACTACCTGACCGCCCTTGGCCCCGCGTCGTTGAATGGCGGATCAAGCCCGGCGCTGGATAAGGCCTGGCGCGCCTGCTTGAAGGGCGTCACCGAGCGTCCCGCGGGTGTCAGGCAGGTGATCTGGAACTCCTGGCGGCGCAGCGTCGATGCCGGCCTCGATCCGGAGGACGGCGAGTACCGTTTCGTCGCGCCCGCTGAGTTGGCCGAGACGTTGGCGGCGAATCGACTGTTGATTGCCGCGGCGGCGCAGGTCATGCGCGGCTTGCTTGCCTACAACCCCAACGGGCATATCAACCTGACGGATGCCGAAGGCACCACCTTGTACTTCTGCGGCTTGGACCTCACGCCCATCGGCAGTCGGTTGCTGGAGACGGTACAAGGCACCAACTGCACCGGACTGGCGCTGGTTGAAGACCGTCTGGTGTATGTGCTGGCTGGCGAGAACTTCGGCGTCGGCCTGCGCCAGCGGCATATGCATTGCGCCGCCGCGCCGATCCGCGACGCCCACGGTCGGACCCTGGCGATGTTGACCTTGACCGCCGAACCCGGCTGGTTTCACTTCCACACCTTGGGCACCGTCCAGGCCGCGGCCGAAGCCGTCGCCCGGCAAATGACGCTGCATGCGTTGCTGGAAGAACAGCAAACGGTCCTGGAAGTGCTCAACGAAGGCTTGGTGGTGTTGGACGAAAACGGCGACATCAAGGCCCTCAACCATTACGCCCGGCAGTTGTTTCGTGTCGACCCTGCCTGGCTGGGCAAGCCGTTCCAGAGCCTGGGGCAGACCGAACTGAGCGGTGAAATCCTGCGCAGCACCGGGGAAGGGGTGCGGGACCTGGACTGCACGTTCGAGCTGCACGATCGAAGCCACCTCGCCTGCCTGGTGTCGGTCTGTCCGCTGGAGCAGGGCGGTCGCGTTGTTTCGTTGCGCGAGAACCGGCGCATCCGCGAAATCACCCGCCGCATCATCGGCACCCAGGCCAGCTACACCTTCGAAACCATCCAGGGCCATTCACGCGCTATCCAGGACGCGTTGCACCTGGGCCGAATCGCCAGCCGCAGCGACTCGACCACGCTGATTCTCGGTGAGAGCGGCACTGGCAAGGAGCTGTTCGCCCAAGCCATCCACAATGCCAGCGAGCGTCGCGGCGGGCCTTTCGTCGCAGTGAATTGCGGCGCCATTCCCCGCGACCTGGTGCAGAGCGAACTGTTCGGCCACGTCGAAGGCGCGTTCACCGGATCGGCGCGCGGCGGCTCGGCGGGCAAGTTCGAACTGGCGGACGGCGGGACGATTTTCCTCGACGAGATCGGTGACATGTCCTTCGATGCGCAAGTCAGCTTGCTACGCGTCCTGCAGGAAGGCGAAATCACCCGCGTGGGGGCGAAGAAATCGTTGCGGGTCAACGTCCGCATCATTGCCGCGACCCACCGCAACCTGAGCCAGGCCGTGGCCGAAGGCGCCTTTCGCGAGGACCTTTACTACCGACTCAACGTGCTGGGCCTGACGGTGCCGCCCCTGCGGATGCGCCTTGAAGATGTGCCGATGCTGGCACGGCATTTTCTCGCGCGTTGCGCCCGGTCGCTGAGGAAACCCATGCGTGACCTGTCAGCCGAGGCGCTGGAACGCTTGGGCGCGTACCACTGGCCGGGCAATGTCCGCGAACTGGAAAACGTCATCGAGCGCGCGACCAACCTGGCCGCCACCGAGCTGATCCAGGCGACCGATCTTGCACTGGACATCAGGCAGGGAGGCCAGCCGTTGGCGCGGCATTCCGCTCCCGCGCCACGAGCGGCCGTGGATCTTGGCACCCATGAAATGAACGCGATCATCGCCGCCCTCAGGGACACGCGAGGCAATATCCGCCTGGCCGCCCGACAGTTGAACGTGTCCCGTGGCGGTTTGTACAACAAGATGAGCCGATTCGGGCTCAAGGTCGAAGCGTTCCGTTCGGGATTGGACTGATCCGAAATAGGCTGATTCAGCCTCGACCTCGTTCGCGACCCAACGCCACCAGGCAACCGCCCAGCAACAACGCGGCACCCGCCACCAGCAAGGGCGTGGGTCGCCGCGCCGGCTTGCGCCAACCGCCTTCGACACGTCGCTGGCCGCTGGGTGGGGCGAACAGGTTGCCCGAGGACGTGTCCGATGCCGGGCTGCGGTTCAGTCCCCAGCGCGTCAGCCAGCCCGAGAGTTGCGGGAAACCCGGCAGCAGAAAGTGTGCGGCTCTCGCCAGTACCGCCGCACTGCCGACGGTGGTGGTGGGCTTGGGGTTGAGGGCACAACTGACCATTGCCTCGGCGACGCGATGCGGGTCGTACACCGGTGGTGGTGGCTTGAGCGCATGGCCGGTGAAATTGGCGCCATCGCGAAAGCCCGGCGTATCCATGACGGCGGGATAGATGTCACAAACGTGAATGTCCCGGTATTCCCCCAGCTCACCGCGCAAGGCTTCGGACAAACCGCGCAGTCCGTACTTGCTCGCCGAATACGCAGCGGCATAAGGCTGGGCGACCCAACTGCCCAACGACAGCGTGTTGATCAGGATGCCGCGTTTTTGCTTCTTGAAATACGGCCAGGCCACGTAGGCGCCACGCAGGTAACCGAGCAAATCGGTTTGCAAGACCTGCTCATGGGCTTCCAGCGGCGTTTGCTCGAAATCGCCCACCGCGCCCACGCCGGCATTGTTGATCCAGATGTCGATGCGACCGTCACCGAACGTCGCGGCTTCGGCGGCCAGCGCCTGCATCTGCTCGCTGCTGGTGACATCGGTGCACACCGCAAGCGCGCGGGCTCCCTCTGCCTGACATTCCGCGACGACCTCATCGAGCGCCGCACGGTCGCGCGCCGCCAGGACCAGGCGCGCCCGCTGCCGGGCGAACGCTTGCGCGGTGGCGCGGCCGATGCCGCTGGAGGCGCCGGTGATGACCACGAGTTTTTCGGCCAAGGGAGACGACTTGGATTGTCCGGAGGGGCCTGCGCCGACCGCAGGCCGGTCGATTTCGGGCTGCAACGGCGTCAGCTGCAGGCGCACACCGTCAGCCATGACCAGCGTCAGGTCCTCGATGGTGCCGGCGACCCTGTTGGGGTACACCGGTTCGCCCTCGGGATCGAGTTGGTCGTAGATAAATGTCTGGCCTTCCAGCCAACCCACCGCCGTGTTCAGTTCAGGGCCCAGGTAATACTTTCCATCGAGGAAGAAGCCGGGGAAATGCGGCGCACGCTCGACGCTTTCGACGGCGTAGCGCTCGCCCGTCCTCATGCCGGTTGCCGGGGAAATCATGATCAATACCTCCGCTCTGTTGGTTCTGCGATAGAGAGCGGGGGTGAAACCGGGGTTCCATCGAAGTGAGGAAAGGAAATCCGAGTGAACCGAGGTTCGTTCCCGTCAGTCACTTTTTCAGGAAGTCACCCCATCAAGGAGCCTGAGATGCGTTCTGTTTATCTCGCCAGCCTGTCCTTCACCGCGCTGCTCTGCGTCGCGTGTTCAAGCCAACCGCCTGCGACCTGGAGTTACGAGGACGCGCGAAGTCGCACCCCGGTGCCGCCCGACCAGGCATACCCCGAGCTGTTTGAAGCGGTACAAGGGCAACAGCTTTTTACCGACCAGAAGCATTTCGTCGACGCGCTGCCCAAGCGCGACCCCTCGCAGATCCGCGCGGATTACCTGGCCCGCCGGGGCAGCGCTGACTTCGATCTCGACGCCTTCGTAAAGGACAACTTCATCGAATCCGGCCAGGCGGAAAGTCCGACGCCGAAGCCCGGCGCGCCGATCGACGAGCACATCGATAACCTCTGGCCGGTGCTCAGCCGAACCTACACGCAAGTCCCGCAGTACAGCAGCCTGCTGCCCTTGCCGCAGCCGTACGTGGTGCCCGGCGGACGTTTTCGCGAGATGTATTACTGGGACTCGTATTTCACCATGCTGGGGCTGGAGCAAAGCGGTGACAGGGCGCAGGTCCGCCAGATGACGGACAATTTCGCCTATATGATCGACACCTACGGGCACATTCCCAACGGCAATCGCAGCTATTACCTGAGTCGATCGCAGCCGCCATTCTTCGCCTACATGGTGGAGTTGCAGGCGCACATCGAAGGCGAGCAGGCCTACGGGCGCTACCTTGGGCAACTGCAAAAGGAATACGCCTACTGGATGGAAGGGGCGCAGACCCTCAAGCCGGGCGAGGCTGGGCGCCATGTCGTCAAGCTTGCCGACGGCAGCGTGCTCAACCGTTATTGGGACGCCAGCCCGACGCCTCGCCAGGAGTCGTGGTTGCAGGACGTCAAGACCGCTGAACAGGCAGCCGACCGACCCAGAGACGAAGTCTGGCGCGACTTGCGTGCCGGTGCCGAAAGCGGCTGGGATTTCAGTTCCCGTTGGTTGGGGAATGGCAAGGACCTGGCGACCATCCGCACGACGTCCATCGCGCCGGTGGACCTGAACAGCCTGATGTATCACCTGGAGCGCACCATCGCCAAGGCCTGTGAAACCGTAGAGAACGTCGCGTGCGTCAACGCCTATGGGCAGCGCGCCGAGCAGCGTCAACGCGCTATCGAGACGCACCTGTGGAACGCCGACGGCGGTTACTACGTGGACTACGATTGGCAGCAGAACCGCCAGCGCCCGGCGCTCACCGCAGCGACGCTATTCCCGCTCTATACCGGCCTGGCTTCCAGCGAACGGGCCAACCGTACCGCCGACGCCGTGCGCAAGGGCTTGCTGCGTCCGGGCGGCATCGCCACCACCCAGGTCAATAACGGCCAGCAGTGGGACGAACCCAATGGCTGGGCGCCTCTGCAATGGGTCGCCGTCGAGGGATTGGAGCGCTACGGCCAAACGGATCTGGCCCGGGAAATTGGCCGCCGCTTCCTGCAACAGGTCCAGGCGCTCTATCGCAAGGAAGACAAGCTGGTGGAGAAATACGACGTGTCCGGACAAGGCAGCGGCGGAGGCGGCGGTGAATATGAATTGCAGGACGGCTTCGGCTGGACGAACGGGGTAACGCTGAAACTGCTCGGTAAATACGGCGGTTGAGCCGTGCCGGTTCGGTGCTATTCTTCGCGAAATCCGTGAAGAATAGCGCCGAGATTGGATCAATGAACACGAATCGTCACCAGTTCCCCTCGCCGGAAGACTTGAAGGTCTTTGTGACCGTCATTCGGAAAAACGGCTTTGCCAACGCCGCAGAGGCGCTGGGGTATTCCCCGGCCTATGTCAGCAAGCGCATTGCTGTCCTGGAGTCGACGTTGTCCACGCGGTTACTGCATCGCACGACCCGGCGCATTGCCTTGACCGGCGACGGCGAGCGTGTGTGGATCTGGGCCGAAAGGCTGCTGGGGGATTTCGAAGAGTTCGTCGGCGAAATCGCCAACGCACGTCATCAACCCACCGGCTCGCTGAACATCTGCAGCAGTTTCGGTTTCGGCCGCAATCATGTCGCGCCGGCCATCGGCAAGCTGTCACAGACGTACCCTGGCCTCGACATCCGCCTGGATGTGTTTGACCGCGTCGTTGATATCGTTGGCGAGGGCTTCGACCTGGAAATCCGCGTGGGCGATGACCTGCCGGGCCAGCACCTGGGCCGCAAGCTGGTGAGCAATCGGCGCGTGCTCTGCGCGGCTCCCGAATATTTGCAACGACGCGGCACGCCGCAGTCGCTGGAAGACCTCAAGGGCCATGATTGCCTGGTGCTCAAGGAGCGCGACAACGCCTTCGGTATCTGGACGTTGAGCAAGAACGGGCGGGAGGAGACGGTGCGCGTCGGTGGCCCGTTGTCTTCCAACAATGGTGAGATTGTCCTGGAATGGGCGTTGAGCGGCGGCGGCATCATGCTGCGCTCGATGTGGGACGCCGGGCCCCTGCTTGAACAGGGGCGATTGGTTCAGGTGCTGCCGGCGTATTCGCAAAGTGCCAATGTCTGGGCGGTGTATCCGACCCGGCTCAGCCAGTCGGCGAAGCTGCGGGTGTGTGTCGAGTTTCTTGAGACGTATTTTCGGGATCTGTCGGCTGGGTAGGGGTAGAGGCGACAGCGAAACCGCCATCGCGAGCAAGCTCGCTCCCACATTGAATTTATGGCAGACCACGCGTTGCAGGGGCACCGCAACCCCTGTGGGAGCGAGCTTGCTCGCGAAAGCGGTCTGTCAGCCAACTTCAATGTTGGATATGCCGGCCTCTTCGCGAGCAGGCTCGCTCCCACAGTCTTCCTTGCGCTACAGCCAGGGATTCTCCGCCAGGTGCCTGCTTTCGAAGCGGCGTATCTGCTCCGCTCGTTGAAGCGTCGTGCCAATGGCATCCAGCCCGAGCAGCAAGGATTGCTTGCGCAGTTCATCGATCTCGAAGGCAATCACCTCGCCACCGGACAACCTGATCTGTTGCGCTGGCAGATCGACGCTGATGCTGGCGGTTTCGGCGCGGCTGACCGTTTGTGTGATTTTCCTGAGCTGCGCTTCAGGCAGTTGAATCAGCAACACCCCGTTGCGCTGGCAATTGTCGTAGAAGATCCCCGCAAAGCTGCTGCCGATGAGCGCCCGAATGCCGATTTGCTTCAGGCCCCACACCGCGTGTTCCCGGCTTGAGCCGCAGCCGAAATTCTCACCCACCACCAGGAACGTTGCACCGCGCCAGCCAGGTTTGTTGAGGACGAATTCAGGGTTGGGAACGCCAGGCTCCAGCCACATCAAGTCAAAGAACACGCCACGGTCCAGCCCGTTGCGGTCGATGCCCTTGAGGAACTGCTTGGGCATGATCACGTCGGTGTCGATGTTGGCGGCCAGCAGCGGCGCGGCGGTGCCGCGTACGATGGTGAAAGGTTGCATGCTTCAGGCCTCCGGCAACAGTGGACGAACGTCGGTCAAGTGACCGGCAATCGCGGCGGCGGCCACCATGGCCGGGCTCATCAAGTGGGTGCGCGCGCCTGCGCCCTGGCGTCCTTCGAAGTTGCGATTGGTACTGGAGGCACAGCGATCTCCAGGCGCGAGAACGTCATCGTTCATCGCCAGGCACATCGAACAGCCGGATTGGCGCCATTCGAAACCGGCGTCGCGGAATATCGCCGCCAGGCCTTCCTCTTCGGCCTGCTCACGGACCAAGGTCGAGCCGGGCACGATCATCGCCCGCACATGGGCGGCAACGTGCTTGCCCTGTACGACCCATGCCGCATCGCGCAAATCTTCGATCCGCGCATTGGTGCACGAGCCGATGAAGGCATGGTTGATCACCACGTCGGCGAGCGGCATGCCTGGCTCAAGGCCCATATAATCGAGCGCGCGCTGCAGGCCTTGGCGCAGGATCAGGTCGGGTTCTGTCGAAGGGTCAGGTACACGACTGCCAATCGCTGCAGCCTGATCAGGGCTGGTGCCCCAGGTGACCATGGGCTCCAGCGCATCAACATCGAGCGTCACTTCCCGGTCGAAGACTGCACCTGCATCGCTGTGCAGCGCTCGCCATTTGGTCACGGCCCGTTCCCACAGCTCGCCACGGGGGGCGCGGGGTTTGCTTTGCAGATAGTCAAACACCTTGTCATCCGGCGCCATGAACGCGCCCCTCGCGCCGGCTTCAACGGCCATGTTGCAAATGGTCATGCGGGCTTCGACACTCAGGGCGGTGATCGCCGGGCCGGTGAACTCGATCGCATAACCGGTGGCGCCCGAGGCACCGATTCTTTCAATCAGCGCCATGATGATGTCCTTGGCGGTGACGCCTGCCCCGAGCGTGCCGTTGACCGTGACGCGCAAGGTTTTCAGGCGCTTGTAGACCAGCGTCTGCGTCGCCAGTAAATGCTCGATTTCAGACGTGCCGATGCCGAAGCCAAAAGCCCCCAGCGCACCGTAGGTGGTGGTGTGGCTGTCGCCCGCGGCCACCACCATGCCCGGCAGGATGAAACCCTGCTCAGGGGCGACGACATGCTCGATGCCCTGGCGTTTGTCCAGCACATCGAACAGCTCGATGCCGAAGTCGCGACAGTTCTCCGCAAAGTACGACACCTGCCGGGCGCCGCCGGCATCCGGCATGGCTGCGATGCGCTGGGGCGACGTCGGGTTGACGTGATCGACCACCGCCAGCGTCGCGCTCGGCCGCCACACGCTGCGGCCGGTTTCACGCAGGCCGCTGAAGGCTTGAGGGCTGGTGTATTCGTTGGCGACCTGGCGGTCGATGTACAGCAGCACGTGGCCCTGGTCATCCAGCGAGCATACGGTATGGCTGTCGATGTGCTTCTGATAAAGCGTTCGGGGGCTGTTCATGCAGGCTCTTCTTCATTCCTGGCGGGTCTGCACACAGCATATTGACTGCCGCCGTCGCATCAAGCGCACGGGAGTGAAGGCGTTGCACACGGATTGTGATCAATCATGACGGGCGAGCGGGGCGGCCCTTCCATGGCCGCCCGAACCGGCGTGGATCAGCGTCGGGCGGTGCGGGTGCTGACGTCCACCCACACCGCCAGGACCAGGATGCTGCCCTTGACGATCATCTGCCAGTAGCTGTCGACATCGAGCATCGACATGCCGTTGTCCAGGCTGGTGATGACCAGCGCCCCCAGCAGCGCGCCATAGACCGTGCCCGAGCCACCGCGCATGGACGTGCCGCCGATGAAGCAGGCGGCGATGGCGTCCAGTTCGCCCATATTGCCGGCCGAGGGCGAACCGGCTGCCAGGCGCGCGGTGTTGACCATGCCGGCGAGGGCGCACATCACGCCCATGATGCCGAAGATCCACAGTTTCACCGCCTGCACGTTGATCCCGGACAGGCGCGTGGCCTCCATGTTGCTGCCCACGGAGTAGACGCGCCGGCCGAACACGGTCTGGCTGGTCACGTAGCTGAACACCCCCAGCAGGACCAGCAGGAGCAGCACCGGAACCGGAATCCCGTCATAGCTGTTGAGCGTGTAGACGAACCCGGCCAACACCGCGCCGATCAACACCACCCGCACCACGTCACGCACCAGCGAATGAGCTGCCAGGCCGTGGAGGGCGCGATTGCGGCGCTGTTTCCAGGTCAGGAACAGCGTCAGCGCGAACAGCAACACGCCCAGGCCGGTGCCGACCGCGTGAGGTAGATAACCCTGGCCCACATACACCAGCTCCGGCGACACCGGGGCGATGGTCGTGCCGCCAGTGATGCCCAGCAGGATCCCGCGAAACGCCAGCATGCCGCCCAGGCCGACGATGAAGGAGGGGATGCGCAGGTAGGCGGTCATATAGCCGTTGGCCAGGCCGATCATCAGTCCACACAGGACGACCAGGCTCAGGTTTGCCAGCAGCGGAATGTGATAGACCACATCCAGTATCGCCGCCAGCCCCCCCAGCAAACCGAGCAATGAACCCACCGACAAATCGATCTCGCCGCTGATGATCACCAGCACCATGCCGCAGGCAAGAATGCCGGTGATGGACATCTGCCGTAGCAGGTTGGAGAGGTTGCGCGGGGTCAGGAAGCCGCCCTCGGTCTGCCAACTGAAGAACAGCCAGATAACCGCCACGGCGATCACCAGGGCGAGCATTTTGTAGCGGGTGAAGACTTGTTTGACCTGATTCATCTACGCGGACTTCCGATCATTGTTGTTATTGCTTTCGGGATGGCTGAGCGCGGCGGCAAGCACCTGTTCCTGGGTCAGTTCCTGATTGATGAAATCGCCGCGCAGTTGCCCCTCGCCGATCACCAGCACGCGGTCGGACACCCCAAGCACTTCGGCCAGCTCCGAGGAGACCATGATGATCGACACGCCTTCGGCGGCCAGCGCGCCCATCAGCTTGTAGATCTCGTACTTGGCACCGACGTCCACACCTCGGGTGGGCTCGTCGAGAATCAGTACCCGGGGCTTGGTCAGGAGCATCTTCGCCAACACGGCTTTCTGCTGGTTGCCACCGGAAAGGCTGGTGATGGGCAGGAACGGGCTCGCGGTCTTGAGGTGCATGCGCGAGATTTCCCGGTCGATGCTACCCAGCTCGGCTTCTGCGTCGATGCGGGTCATCCTCGAGAAATTTTCCAGCACCGCCAGGGTGATGTTCTGGCCCACGCCGAGGTCCGGGATGATGCCTTGGCGCTTGCGATCTTCGGGGACCATGCACAGGCCGGCGCGGATCGACTTGAGCGGCGTGCTGGTGTCGATAAGCTGCCCGTCCAGCCAGACTTCGCCCTCATGGCGGCCGGGGTAGGCGCCGAACAGCGCTGACACGAGCTCAGTGCGGCCGGCGCCGACCAACCCGGCGATGCCGAGGATTTCGCCGCGCTTGAGCACGAACGAAATGTCATCGACCCGTTTGCGCCTGGGGTTGTCGACGTCGTAGCAGGTGACGTGGCGCGCCTCGAAGATTACCTCGCCGATTTCATGGGGTTCGGTGGGGTAGAGGTTGCTCATTTCCCGCCCGACCATTTGCGTGATGATCTTCGGAATGTCCATGTCGGCCATGGCCGTGGTCGCGATGTGTTTGCCGTCGCGGATCACTGAAATGGTGTCGCACACGACAGCCACTTCATCGAGCTTGTGGGAGATGTAGACACACGCCACGCCCTTGGCCTTGAGGTCGCGGATGATGTCCAGCAGCACTTCGATTTCCGAGCGGGTCAGGGCCGAGGAGGGCTCGTCGAGGATCAGCAGGCGCGCCTGCTTGTTCAAGGCCTTGGCGATCTCCACCAGTTGCTGGTAGCCGCCGCCGTACTGCGAGACCGGCAGCGAGACGTTCATGTCCGGCACCTTGAGTTCGCGCATCAGGGCTTCGGCGCGGTGGATCATCGCCGGGTAGTTCATGCGGCCGCCGGGCAATGTCAGTTCGTGGCCCATGAAGATGTTCTCGGCCACGGACAGGTCGGGGACCAGGGTCAGTTCCTGGTGGATGATCACGATGCCGGCGGCTTCGGTTTCGCTGATCGATTGCGCCTTCAGCGGCTGGCCGTCCCAGAGGATTTCGCCCTCCCAGGTGCCATAGGGATAGACCGCCGAGAGGACTTTCATCAAGGTGGATTTGCCGGCACCGTTCTCGCCGCACAGGCCGACGCACTCACCCGGCCTGACCTTGATGTCGATGCCGTTGAGGGCCTTGACACCGCCGAAGGTCTTGACGATGCCGTTCATTTGCAGCAGGTATTCGGACATGGCGAGGGCTCGTAAAAAAGGGGCTCCGGGCGTCACTGAACCTGTGGGAGCGAGCTTGCTCGCGATAGCGGCAGTACATCCAGCATTGATGCAAGCTGAACCACCGTCATCGCGAGCAAGCTCGCTCCCACAGTTTTTCACTTGATTGCCTGGTCAGGTCACTGCCCGGCGATCTGCGCCTTGGTGTAGAACCCGTCCTTTTCCAGCAGGTCGATGTTGTCCTTGGTCAGCGCAGTAGGCGTGAGCAGGATGGTGTCGACCTTTTTGTTGCCGTTGTCGTATTGGGAGCTGTAGGTGGGTTTCTCATTGCGCGCCAGTTGCACCGAGAGTTTGGCGGCCTCGGAGGCGATCAGTTTCAGCGGCTTGTAGACGGTCATGGTCTGGGTGCCGTCGATCACCCGCTTGACCGCCGCCAGGTCGGCGTCCTGCCCGGAGATCGGCACCTTGCCGGCCATCTTTTGCGCGGCCAGGGCCTGGATCGCGCCGCCGGCGGTGGCGTCGTTGGAGGCGACGATGCCATCGATCTTGTTGTTGTTCCGGGTCAGGGCGTTCTCCACGATGCTCAGGGCTTCGGTGGGGTTCCATTCCTTCACCCATTGCTGGCCGACAATCTTGATGTCGCCCTTGTCGATGGCCGGTTGCAGCACCTTCATCTGGCCTTCGCGCAGGATCTTCGCGTTGTTGTCGGTCGGTGCGCCGCCTAGCAGGAAATAGTTGCCCTTGGGCGCTGCCTTCAATACACCGCCGGCCTGCATCTCGCCGACTTTTTCGTTATCGAAGGAAATGTAGGCATCGATGTCGGCGTTGAGGATCAGCCGGTCATAGGAGACGACCTTGATCCCGGCTTTCTTGGCTTCGGCGACGGCGTTGGTCAGCACGGTGGCGTTGAACGGCACGATGACGATCACGTCGACGCCACGGGAAATCAGGTTTTCGATCTGGGAGATCTGCTTCTGCTCGTTGGCATCGGCGGATTGGACATAGACCTTGGCGTCGAGTTTTTCCGCCGCCGCGACAAAGTAGTCACGGTCCCGCGACCAGCGTTCCAGGCGCAGGTCATCGATGGAGAAACCGATTTTCGGGTGGGCGGCGTCGGCCATGACGGGAAGCGATAGCAGGGCGAGCGCGCCGGCGAGCAGGGTACGTTTGAATGTTTTCATGGTGGTGCGTCCTTTTATTGTTTTTTGAAAGACACTGCCTGACGATGAACGTGATGCCGGTAGAACTGTAGAGCGTTGCTTGGCGTTGCGGGCACAGATTTGTCGCGCGAATGTAACAGCCTTGCCGCGCCCGCAACGTTGTCCGCTGTCAGGAGTAAATGAAGCGGTTGACGACGTTTTCGAGCATCTCCTGGCGACCGCTGACGGCTTGCGGATTCAGGTCGTTGGTAAATGCGTGCTCGGCCAGGGTTTCGAGGCTGTAGTCACCTGCGAGCAGCGCCTTGCCAAACGGCTGCTGCCAGCCGGCGTAGCGCTGGTCCTTGAATTTCTGCAACTGATCGTCCTGCACCATGGCCGCCGCGCGTTCCAGGGAGAGCGCGAGCACGTCCATGGCTGCAACGTGGCCGTGGAACAGATCGACGCCGTCGACGCTTTGGCGACGGACCTTGGAATCGAAGTTGAAACCGCCGTTGCCGAAGCCCCCGGCCTTGAGGATTTCATAAGTGGCCAGGGTCATTTCCTCGACACTGTTGGGGAACTGATCGGTGTCCCAGCCGTTCTGCGGATCGCCCCGGTTGGCATCGATGCTGCCGAAGATTCCCAGGGAGACCGCGGTGGCGATTTCATGGTGGAAGCTGTGCCCGGCGAGCGTCGCGTGGTTGGCCTCGATGTTGACCTTGATCTCCTTCTCCAGGCCGAACTGCTGCAGGAAGCCGAACACCGTGGCGGTGTCGTAATCGTACTGATGCTTGGTCGGCTCCTGGGGCTTGGGCTCGATCAGCAGGTCGCCCTTGAAGCCGATCTTGTATTTGTGCTCGACCACCATGCGCATGAACCGGCCCAACTGTTCCCGCTCACGCTTGAGATCGGTATTGAGCAGGGTTTCATAACCTTCGCGACCGCCCCACAGCACATAATTCGAGCCCTTGAGACGCTGGGTGGCGTTCATGGCGCTGAACACCTGGGCGGCGGCGCAGGCGAAGACTTGCGGGTCCGGGTTGCTGGCGGCGCCGGCGGCGAAACGCGGGTTGCTGAAACAGTTGGCGGTGCCCCAGAGCAATTTGATCCCGGTCCGTTCCTGGTGGCCCTCAAGGTGATCGACCATCTGCGCGAAGTGGTTGCGGTATTCCTTCAGCGACTGGCCTTCCGGCGCGACATCGGTGTCGTGGAAGCAGTAGTAGTCAATGCCCAGCTTGGAGAAAAACTCGAACGCCGCCTCGGCCTTGCCGATCGCCAACTCCATCGGATCGCCGGCGTGCTGCCAGGGGCGCTTGAAGGTGCCGGCGCCAAACACATCGGACCCTGGCCAGACAAAGGTGTGCCAGTAGCAGACAGCCATGCGCAGGTGTTCGCGCATGGGTTTGCCGAGGATCAGCTTGTTGGCGTCGTAGTGGCGGAAAGCGAGCGGCGAATCGCTGCCTGGGCCCTCAAAGCGAATGGGCTGGACATCTGGAAAGTACGACATGGGCGGATTCCTTTTTATTCTTGGCGGTGTCCCGATACTAACGCCGGCCCTGGGCCTGCTGATTATGAAAATCACCAAGAGGCAGTTCGATTTTGAGTATTGAGATTCGCCGCTGGCGCGCCTAGGCTCTGTCCATCGGCCCAGGGTTCAAATAATGAAAATCGTCCCGCCCGTCCACCGCATCGCCCTGTTGTTCAACGGCAGCAAGATCTACGACCGCGGCATCATCAGCGGCATCGGCAACTACCTGAGCAGCACCCGCGCGTCCTGGGACTTGTTCCTCGAGGAAGATTTCCTCTGTCGGTTGAAGGGGATCGAGCGCTGGCAGGGCGACGGGATCATTGCCGATTTCGACGACCCGCTGATCGGCGAGGCGCTGGCCGGGATCAAGATGCCGGTGGTAGCCGTGGGCGGCTCGTACCAGGACGAGCGCGCCTATCCCAAGGGCATTCCCTATGTCGCCACGGACAACCATGCGCTGATCAAATTGGCCTACGAGCACCTGATCGAAGCCGGGTTGACGCGCTTCGCCTGCTTCAGCCTGCCGGAATCCCAAGCCAATCGCTGGGCCCAGGAACGGGAGAAGGCCTTTCGCCGATTGATGCAACGCGACGGCCTGCAAGCCGAGGTCTATCGCGGCATGGGCACCAGCGCGCCGCTGTGGGACAGCGCTGTCGAGCAGCAGATCGCCTGGCTGCAAAGCCTGCCCAAACCCATCGGCATCATCGCCGTCAGCGACGCGCGGGCCCGGCAGCTGCTGCAGGCCTGCCTGACCGCAGGCATTGCCGTGCCGGAGCAGGTGGCGTTGATCGGCATCGACAACGATCCACTGACCCGCAGCCTGACCCGAGTGCCGCTGAGCTCGGTGGTGCAGGGCACCGAAACCATGGGCCGGACCGCCGCGCGACTGCTCCATCAGATGCTGCATGGCATGCCATCCACGGGCACGCAGGTGCTGATTCCGCCGGAGGCGATCAACGTGCAGGCGTCGAGCTTGCACCAGCCGCTGGGCAATCCTTATGTCATGCAGGCCCTGTTGTTCATCCGCCAATACGCCTGCCAGGGCATCAAGACCGCCCAGGTGGCGGCGTATGTCGGCGTGTCGCGTTCATCCCTGGAAGCGCATTTTCGCAAGGTGCGCGGGTGCAGCGTTCACGACGAAATCCTGCGCTTCAAATTGGCTGCGGCGGCCAGTGGTCTGGAGAATACCGACTCAGCGATCGCCGACATCGCCCGCAATTGTGGCTTCAAGTCGGCGCAGTACCTGCACACGGTGTTTCGTCGGGAGTTCGGTTGTACGCCACGAGAATATCAGCAAGGCACGAATATGGCGGGCGAGTAGTACGAGGGGTTCTTGTGGCGAGGGAGCTTGCTCCCGCTGGGCCGCGAAGCGGCCCCTGAGCCAATCACTGCGGTGAGCCAGGCTGATCCCGACTGGCCTTTTTGGGGCTGCTGCACAGCCCAGCGGGAGCAAGCTTCCTCGCCACAGGATTTTCGTGAGGCATCAATCCGCTGCCTTGAGGGTTTTCTCTTGGACAAGCAGCATGGAGCGATAGGCGGTTTCCACGAACAGGTCATAAGCCTCCAGATAGAGGTACGAACTGCTGGTTTTGAGTCCATTGTCCGCGTTGCACTTCACGTCAAGCGCCAACCCTTGCAACGAAGCAACTTTCTGCGCGGCGGGAAAGGACTCACCGACTGAACATTCAAAGGTCTGCTCGAAAGGCTTGCCCTCACTGCTCACAAAGCTCTTGCTGTAGCCGATGGCGCTACCTGGCTTGAGGTTTTGCCAATCCCCCTTCAAATCGATCCGCATGAGACGGCTTGTTCGCTCGGCTGGAACCTTTGGCTCAGCGCTACTCGCCGAGGCAAGCTCGATCAGGCCGCGCCAGCGAACGCTGAGCTTTTCGCTGCCCAATGCGCCCATGGCCTGCTCGCGCCAGATGCCGCGAGCCGGGCCTGGCTGCAAATAGAGATCCATAGGGGTGTTCTTGACCACGGCGCCCGGCGCCATGGGCGAAGTGGCGTCATAGGTAAATTGCAGGTGACTGAGCGTGCGGGTCGGGTGTCCTTGGGGCAATGCGCTGACTTGTGCCAGCAACGCTGACGGTATTTCTGGTGTAGGCATGTCCGGCGGTAGTTTCTTGCGCAGTGCGCCCACTGTGTCGAGTTTTGCCAGCTTGGCGGGTTCGGCGCAAACAGCGCCAACCAAGCGCGTACGTTGCTTCGCATTCAAAGCGCTGTCGAGCGGCTGCAGAGGCGGCGGCAACAGGCCTTGGTTGCTCATGCGATAGACCTGGCGGGTGTTGGCCTGCTGTGTAGAGCAATTGATCTCGACTCGCTCAAGCTGACGGTCGTAGGTCTTGCTTGCCTCCAGGCGCAGGCGAGCAAAGTCGATGCCTGCCCATATCGAGCGTCGAGCATTGTCCAGGTCCAGGCTGCCGGAGTCGACCATTAAGATGTCTTCACCATCGCCAGGAAGCTGCCTCCATCCGCCGTCCTCCACTGCTTGGCACATTTGCTGAGCCGTGGTGCGTGCTGGTTGCTGCCGGTCCGCCGGCAACACGAAAGGCTTGTACCAGCCTTCTGCCTGGCGATAGTCCATCGCTAACATCAGGGCCTCGCAATTGGCGAAGAGTCGCGCCTGGGTGGCCGGCTGGGTGCCCGCGGCGGGCACGTCGACCATCAGCACTGCGGTGGGCCCCATTCGCAAGGTGTTATCCAAAGGCAGGGGCTGGGCCAGTACACGGGCCGTCATGGCCAGGTTCTGCGCGTCGCGTTCGGCAGCCACGCGCTTGTTGTGCTCGGCGATTTTATCGGATCGAGACGCACAGCCCACCAGGGCCGAGGCGCAGAGGGCAGCCAGCAGCGTGGCGGTCGATATTCTGGATAGATGAAGCATGAACGTCCTTGATCAGTGTGGAGTCAGTCAACTGCGTCGGGGAGGTCCATCGGTGCCATCCTGGCCGAGCGCTTTCAGGGGGGCGCAGATTAAGAGGTTTACCTGCGTTTGGCCAGTGACGGATTCTCTCCACCGAGGGCCAGCCATTCAGCTGGATAGCCAGGTATTAACGACCCGCCGGTCCAGCTCCTCCCAGTCCGCCATGCCCAACACTCGCGTGGTATTCAGGCCGCGTAGATAACCGCGCAGTTGATTCGCCGTGTCCCGGTTGAGTTGCGGGTCGGCTTCGGTGTCGCCCAGCAGCACGGTTTCGTACGGGACCAGATACTCCGCCACCCGTTCCCGGAAGTCGGGCAAAACCGCACCGCGAATCAGATCAAATGTTCTCATCAGATACCTCATAGGGTTTTTCAGGGCTTGCAACTATTGCCATCAGTAATAGTGACCATTACGAAATGCAAGTTCTGCTTTGCCGGCGTTCATTGGAGAATCAGCCCCATCGAAACGCAGCCCAACACCGCAGGACCTGAAACATGCGCCCCTTATTTTTCCTTGCCCTGGCTTTGCCCCCGTTGTTGCTGGCCGGATGTGCCTCGGCTCCGAACGATCCGACCCTGACCTTGCAGACCAGCAAGACGCCGGCCGAATACGCCGAATGCGTCGTACCGAAATTGCAGGACCGCGCGCTGAATCCGACGGTCTCGCAGACCCAGCGCAGCTATCGCATCGTCGTGCCGAGCAAAGTGGCGGCGGACAACGTGCTGGAAGCCTACAAGGCGGGTAGCGGCGGCAAGGTGTTCGTCTATGAGCGGCATTTGCTGGCTTCCAACTTCCTGCCTTCGAATTTTGAGCGCGCCGCCCAGGATTGCATCTGACCGGTCCGTAAACGCTTTTCTCCGTGCTCCTTTGGTTGGCCGCAACCAACCAATTCCCTTGCCCCGCACCGTATTCGGTCGCGGGGCTTTTTTTGTCCGGCGCGCCTTGCGTATCGTGGTGTGAGAGGATGGCGCATTCGACGCCACCCTCGACAAAAAGGACTGAGATGAACCTGTTCCCAGCGCACTCCGTGCCATTCCTCCTGACGTTCGCTGCCCTGTGCGCCCCGGTGCACGCCGCGACGTGGCAAATCTGCGACATGCAATTGCGGGTCACTGAGGTGGTGAAGCAGCCGTTCCCCGGTCTCCGCGCCCAGGTTCTGAAAACCAGCCCTGCCTCGCCCGACGTGGAATGTCCGGAAGAGGGTGCGGTGATCAGTTTCATCCCGGAAACCGCTGACTACCAGGCCACGCTTGCCCGGCGCAAATGGCCTGTAAAAGACCAGGCGATCCGGATCAAATACCGCTACCTGGACGGCATCTGCAAAGGCGACGGCAACGAACATCCTTGTCGTATCGAGCATTATCCTTTCGTGGCCCAATGATCAGCCTTGGCCGGCGTTCGCCTCGGCTTCGATCGCAGCCCTGACGCTGGGGCGCGTCTCGATCCGAGCCATATACAACGCCAGCGCCGGCCAATGCTCGATGTCGATGGCGAAAAACGGCAGCCATTTGAGCACCGTGAACAAATACGCGTCGGCAAGGCCGAAATCCCCCTGCAAATAGCTGTGTTGTTCGAGAGCGCCGGCCAGGTAATCAAGCCGCTTGAACAGCTTCTGCTTGAAGATGGCCTTGGTCGTTTCCGGGATCTCGGCGTTGAACAGCGGGGCACAGCCGCCATGGATTTCCGAGCTGATGAAGTTCAGCCACTCCTGCAACCGAACCCGCTCCCAGGTGCCATTGGCCGGTGCCAAGTGATTGCCCGGAACCTGATCGGCCAGGTACTGGACGATGGCGGGACCTTCGGTCAGCACTTCACCGTTATCCAGCATCAGCGCCGCGACGTAGCCCTTGGGATTGATGGCAAGAAAGTCCTGCCCGCCGACGGTTCGCTTGGTCTTGTTGTCGACGCGGATCAGCTCGAAGGCAATGCCCAGCTCCCGCAGCACGATGTGCGGGGACAATGAACAGGTCATGGGCGCGAAATACAATTTCATGGGATTTTCCTGATGGCGTTGAGTGCCGCTGAGGATCGGCGCGAACCGGAAGATTTTCAAAGGACATTTCGAGTGCTAGCGTATGACAAAATCTCATGAGCAACGTTGACCTCCATGGCTGTCAAAATCCCCTCACTCAACGGCCTGAAGGCGTTCGAATCAGCCGCGCGCCACATGAGCTTCACCCAGGCTTCCCTCGAGTTGAATGTCACCCAGACAGCGATCAGTCATCAGATCCGGCGGCTGGAGGACGAACTGGGCGTGCGCCTGTTCCTGCGGTTCAAGGACGGCCTCGCATTGACCGATGAAGGTCGCGCCTATTTTCCAGGCGTTCGTTCGGCATTCCATGAGTTGCGTCATTGCACCGAAACCTTGTTGGATTCGGTCCATGACAGTGCGCTGACGGTGAGTACCCTGGTGTCCTTCGCATCAAAATGGCTGCTGCCTAGATTGGCCTCGTTCCAGGAGGCCTATCCCAACATCGATGTACGTGTCTCGGCTTCCACCGACCTGGTGGATTTTCGCAAGGTTGGAATCGACGCGGCCATTCGTTACGGCTCCGGAGATTGGAAGGGCCTGCGCGCTGACTGGCTAATGTCCGATGAGGTTTTTCCAGTGTGCAGTCCGAATCTGCTGGTGGGACCCAATGCGCTGAAGGCGCCCGGCGATCTGACCCATCACACCTTGTTGCAGGTCAGTGGCATGACGCGGGACGATTGGAGCCTCTGGCTGGGGGCCGCCGGCCAACCGAGCGCCCTGGCCGAAGGCTCACGGTTGACCTTCGACCTGGCGATGATGGCCGTGCAGGCGGCCATCGACGGCTTGGGCGTTTGCATCGGCCGCTCGACCTACGTCGACGACGATCTGAAGGCGGGTCGACTGGTCGCGCCGTTTGCCCTGAGGTTGAAGTCCGATCTCGGTTTCTATCTGGTGACACCCGTCGAAGCAGCCCACTCGAAAAAGGTCGAGGCGTTCAGGGCCTGGTTGATCGATTCGATCAGGGGGGCAAACACACCGGGTACTCTGTCGCTGGATTAAACGTCCATCCTACTGCGGCGGACGTTGCGGCAACGCCGAGTGGCCGAACGTATTGCCCATGCGAATCCGCGTGGCCGACTGGTTGTACAGACCCAGCTTGTTCGGCGCTCGCTGCTCTATCGGCACGTTCAACGCTTCCTGGTTCTTGCGCGCTGCCGCCGTACCCTTCGGGTTGGCCATCTGTTCGCTCAGGCATTCGTAGGACAGCGCCTTGTAGCCGTTCACCTCGACATTGATGCATCCCTCATTCGCCGGCTCGGCGGCTTGGGCCCACAAGGGAAGGGCAGCAAGCAGCAGCGCGTATACACGACAGTCCATGGCGAAGCTCCTTTTCCAACGGTAGAAGCCTGAATCTACCTCGTATTGGAGCAAGGTATGACGATGTTTTTTTTGCAGCGCCAGTCACACAAACGACATGTACACGTCTCATGATGCGCCAACGCAGGGCGTCGACACGCCGTTCGGGCCGGAAGATGTCTATGTCAAGAGAAGCGCTGAGCAGGTGCTGCCTCGCGCCCACGGTACTGTTCCTGTTGCTCCACGCATTGATGCCGCAACGCGACGCGTGGTCTGCCACGCCTGCGCCCCACGAGGCGGGCGACAGGCTGGCGCGTTCTGTCGAGTTTGCGATACCCGCCCAGGAAATGACCGTCGCCCTTGACCTGTACAGCAGGGCCAGCGGGATGGCGATCCTGGTAGACCGTCAACTTGCGCACGGGCGACGGTCGACGGCGGTGCACGGGCGTCTGAATGCCCGCCAGGCGTTGGAACAGTTGCTGGCCGGTAGCGGCTTGGCGGCGCTCTATACCGGTGCGGATGCTTTCACCGTGAAAGAGGCAAAGCTGACCCGCCGCGCCGATGCGTCTTCGCGCAACGGTGGTCCTATGCGCGAGGATAACTTTGCCCGTGCGTTGCAGGTCGCGTTGGAGCAGGCGCTTTGCCGTTCTGCGGTGACGCGTCCGGGCCATTATCGAGCGGCGCTACAGCTGTGGGTCGGAGGATCGGGCGAAGTGCGCAAGAGTCGCTTGCTGGCGTCCACCGGTGACGCCCGGCGCGATGCGGCGATTATCGAGGGCCTGAGCACATTGGACATCGGCCGTGTCCCGCCGTCTTCGTTGCCGCAGCCGGTGACGGTGCTGGTGGTGCCGGGCGCCGCTTCGGCAGGCACGGAATGCAACCCATGGGAAGGAGCGGTAAAGCCATGACGGAAAAGGAGCAGAGCGCCATGCTCAAGGTGTTCCTGGCTTCCTATGATGTGTTTCGCGCACGCTTGCGCCGACGTCTGGGCTCCGATGACCTGGCCAACGACGTATTGCACGAAACCTATCTTCGGGTAGACCGCATGGAACCTCCGGCAGATGTGCAGAAGCCGGGCGCCTACCTGTTCCGCATGGCCCTGAACATCGCGGCTGACCGTCGTGCGCAGGATGCACGCTTGCTCACCGGCACTGAAATCGAAGAACTGATGCAAACCGCCGACGAACATCAGGACCCGGCGGTGATCGTCGGTGGCCAGATTGAAATTCGCGCGCTGATGCAGGCGCTGACCGAGCTTGCGCCCCGGCGCCGGCAAATATTGATGGCATCACGCATGGAGCAGACACCGCATCAGGAGATCGCCCAGCGATTCGGCATCTCCACCCGGATGGTCGAGAAGGAACTCAAGGCTGCGCTGCAATACTGTGCCGATCGCCTGGAAAGAAAAGTGATTCAGCGGTTCGGTCCCGGCGCGGGAAAACAGTCTTAGGTAATAAGGCGCTCGTCGCGCATTCCTTCTTGAGTCATTTCACGTTTGAAAAACATGTCTATAAGCGCATCTGAATCGGCCAGTGCCACGGCTAACCAGCTCCGGGAAGAAGCGTTCCATTGGCTGGTGCGCTTGACTTCAGGGCACGCCACCCACGCCGACGCCGAGGCTTTTCGGCGCTGGAGTGCGCAAAGTTCCGAGCACGCCCGTGCCTTTTTCCTGGCCCGCCAGTTGTGGCAGGCCATGGCGCCCGCGGAGCAGAAGCTCCGCCAGGAGCAGGCGGCAAAGGTCGTCAGCCACCCGCGGCGTTTCGGGCGCCGAGCGTTTCTCGGCGGCGCGATTGCCGCGTCGGTTGCGGTGCTGGTCGCGCGTCCGTCACTGCTGGATGGCTGGCCCTTGGGCGCGGATTTTCATACCGGTGTCGGCGAGCAACGCCACGTCGACCTGACGCAGGGCGTGGTGCTTGAACTCAATACCCAGACGCGCATCAGCCAGCGCAGCGAGGCCCCTGGTGACGCCGCCATCGAAGTACTGAGCGGTGAAGTGGAAATCCAGGCCAGCACGGCGTTGCGTGTGCTTGCCGGCAATGGCGAGTTGTTCGCCGATGCCGCGCGGTTCAATGTGCGGGCCACCGAGGGTAGCGTGTGCGTGACGTGCCTGGAGGGCCGCTTGCAACTGAAGCATCAGGGGCGGCGCTTGAACCTGGAGCAGGGCCGACAATTGACCTATACCGCGCAGCGACAAGGCCAACCCACCCCTTTCGATACCCAGCAAGTCATGGCTTGGCGTCAGCAAATGCTGGTGTTCAACGATGCCCCCCTCGCGAGCGTGATCGATGAGATCAACCGCTACCGTCCCGGCATGATCGTGCTGATGAACGCTGAGCTCGGGCGGCGCAAGGTTCAGGCGCGCTTCAGCCTGGCGCAACTGGCGAATGTCGCCGTACTGATTCGCGATGCCTACGGCGCCACCATCACCGAGCTACCGGGCGGCGTGGTGCTGGTCAGCTAAGCGTTTTCATTCCAGTGGGCTGCTATTGAAACGGTGCCAGCACCTGGCGGTAGCGCTCGGTGCCGTGCGCCGTGCGGCGGCTGAAGCTGATTTCCAGACCCGCAGGATTTTCCTCCTTGCTGCCAGTCAGATGGCGCCAGCCCCGGTCGGCGCGCCATACACGCACATCAACGCGCTCAAGCTCACTCAACACCGCGACACGCTCCTTGGGCGCGGGGAGGGGATAGCGTGACCGGGCGAAGCCCGAGGCACGGAAGAGCGTGCCGCCTTCAATCCACCACCTCACCCGTTGCATCTTGCCGTCCTGGTCCGCCGCGGCGCGTATCAATTCCAACTGCAAAGGATCGCTGTCGCTGCTGCGAATGCTGATCGCGGCAGGCGCCGGGGGGCGGGTGGCGGCGGGTTCATCGGGCGGTGGCGGCTCGGCCAGTTCAGTGGTGGCGCGCAGGGCGAAGTCACGCTGCAGCTGGTTGAATGCGCGCATCAGTTGCGCGTGCTGTTCGGCGCTGTCCTGCAGGTGGGCGTCGGCGCGGGTCACGCCGTCGAGCCCGCGCCAGGCGATCAGGCTGACGATGGTCATCAGCAGGATGGCGACCATCACTTCAATCAGCGTGAAGCCGTTCTGCCGGACCATCAATGCACCTCGATGCGGCCAGCCGCCGTGCGCGTCACCGATACGCTGGCCTGGTTGCTGGACAGAATGACTTGCAGGGGCGCGGCAATCCATTCGGCATCGAGCACCAGCGTTTTGCCCGGGTGGATGCGCACCTGCACCGGTCCCGCGCTCCAATGCCTGGGGCGCAGTTGCGGGTCATTGATGAACTCCCGATCCTGTGCGCCGACAGCGTCCAGCCGCACGAAACGGTAACCCTGGCTGTCGGCGACCCAGGCGATGCGACGACCGTCGCTGCGCGCTTCGGCCTGGGCGGTTTCCAGCAGCAAGGCCAGGCGCTTGGCATCTTCGCGCAGGCCGCTTGCCGCGTCGGCGTGGATATTCAAGCTGATGGCGGCGCTGGCGATGCCGATGATCACCAGCACGACCATCAATTCGATCAGCGTGAAGCCGCGTTGTCGGTGCCGCCATTCATTCATGGTCGCTACGCCTTTCGCTGGGGTGAATTTGCAATAAAACCGTGAGAAAGCGCTGGTAGCCTGAAGCACTGGACGTCACGGAGGATCCGCTCATGCGCCATTTCCATCGCCTCGATCCGGCCACGCTGGTCCAGGCTGTCGCCGTATTGGCCAGCGTGGCGGGGCTTGTCACCTGGGGCTTCTTGCTCAACGATTCGGCGCCCGTGCAAGCCCAGGCCAATAGCGAACCCTTGCCGCCCTTGGCAGCGACTGGCCAAGCCGCGGCGCAATGGTTCGCCAGTTCCCCGCAGAACCTGGAGATCAAGCTCAGTGGCCTGCTGGCCGGACCCCATGGCGCGGTGGCAATTCTCAGCATCGAGGACTCGCCGCCGCGGGCTTTTCGTGCGGGTGAGCCATTGGGCGAAGGTGTGCGACTGCGCGGAATCGAGGCTGATGCCGTGGTCATCGAGCGGGCCGGCGTTGAATCTCGCCTGTCGATGGCTCGTCTGCCGGTGGCGCTGCCGTCGTTGCGCTGATTCATGGCGGGGTGACAGGGCGGCTGAGCAGCGTTTCCAGGCGCGCCAGCGGCGGTCCGTCATGTTCACGTTCATGCACCAGCACTTTCACTCTCAGCAGGTCGCCACTGCGGGTTACCTGCTGCTCGCAGCTGAGTTTCAAGCGTCCTTGATCACAGCGTTGCATGGCGCTGCCCTTATCTGTGGCCCCGCGCAGACGCAATTCGGCCAGGCTGTTCTGGGCCGCCAACAGCGCCATCGAGCGATCCCGCAACAGCGCGTTGCTCTGGCTCATTTGTGCACTGGCGCGAACAGCCGCTGACATTGCCACCGCCACGATCAGCAGCGCCACCAATACTTCGATCAGGGTAAAGCCGCGTTGCCGGGGTACCTGTCGGGTCATGGCAATGAGCATCGTCGGGGAAATGTGCTTCAGCCTAATGCCCGCGTTTTACGGATTGCTGACCAAAGCTCCTGAGGAATTTTTATACCAGTGACATATGCCGCTGGAACAATCCGCAGCGAATGGAAACCTCAACCAGCGCCAGAACGCGGCGCCAGCCAAGGAGTGTCGAGATGGGTGTCGCATCGTCTGGCCGTCCCACACGTGGCCCTCGCCGGCAGCAAGGTTTTACCCTGATCGAGATCATGGTCGTGGTGGTCATCCTCGGCATCCTTGCCGCCATGGTCGTGCCGAAGGTGCTTGATCGCCCGGACCAGGCCAGGGCCACGGCGGCCCGCCAGGATGTTGCGGGGCTGATGCAGGCGCTCAAGCTGTTCCGTCTCGACCAAGGGCGCTACCCGACCATGAACGAAGGGCTCAAGGCCCTGGCGGAAAAACCCGCCAACGCCACCAGCGCCAATTGGCGCGCGTACCTGGAACGGCTGCCCAAGGACCCGTGGGGCCGCGCCTACAACTACCTCAATCCGGGCACTAACGGTGAGGTCGATGTGTTTTCCCTCGGCGCCGATGGGCAGCCCGACGGCGAAGGTGTCAACGCTGATATCGGCTCCTGGCAGCTCTAGTCGTGAATCGCTCAGCCCAGCGTGGCATGGCGGTGATCAGCGCCTTGCTGGTGGCGACCGTGGTCGCGGTAATCGCCGCTGGCATGATCGCCCGACAGGTCCAGGTGACTCGCAGCGTGGAAAGCGAAAGCCAGCGGGTGCGGGGCGCCTGGCTGTCCAATGGCGTACTGGAATGGACCCGCCAGGCGCTCTGGCAGCAACGCCTGCGCGAGCCCATGACGCGTTTGGACCAGGCGTGGGCGCTGCCCCTGCGTGGGGTGCGCCTGGACGCTGAAAGCGGGGTGTTCGACGGCCATGTCAGCGATGAACAAAGCAAGTTCAACCTGCGCAACCTGATCCTCGACGGCCAACTCGACACATTGGAAGTCGCCGTATTCGAACGCCTGTGCGCCGAGCTGGGCGTGCCCGTGGCCCAGGCCAACCGTATCGTCCAACGCGTGGTGGAGGCCTACCCCAAGCGCTTGCGTCCACCGCCGCCAGCCTCCAGCGCGGCACCCGGGTTCGACAGCGGTCGCCTGACATCGCCGGACGCCGAAAGCCAGCCGCTGCCCGCCACCCGGCCGATGTTGCGCGGTCTCGATGACCTGGCCGGCCTGCCCGGGATCGACCTCGCGGCCCTTGAGCGCCTGCGCCCCTATGTCACGGTGCTGCCGGCGCCCACTTGGGTGAATGGCAATACCACCACGGCCCAGGTCTTGGCCGCGCGAGTGCCCGGCATGAGCGTGGCGCAGGCGCAGGCGCTGATTACCGAGCGTGACCGCGGCCAGTGGTTCATCAACAGCGGGGATTTCCTCAACCGCTTGCGCGTGCCGCAGATGAGCACCGAGCAGCTGCGCCTGGGCATTACCAGCGAGTGGTTTCTATTGCGGGGGCAGGCCACGGTCGAACAGCGCCGCTTCGGCGTCGAAGCGTTGTTTTATCGCAGCGAGCAGCGCAGGCCGCAAGTGGTCTGGTCGCGGGTGGGCGCATGAGCACCTTGCTACGGATAGCGCTGGCGCCGCTGGCCCAGTTGACGGCCGACAGCCCGTTGGACTTCGCCTGGCTCGATCGCAAGGGCGCGCTGGTCGAACAGGGGAGGCAACCCCTGCTCGAGCTGAGCGGCGCGGCCCAAGGCAAAGCCATGGAGCTCTGCTTGCATCCTCAAGACACGTTGCTTGCCTGCATCGAATTGCCGCCACTTCCACCGGCGCGCCTTGGCGATGCCGTGCGCTGTGCGGCAGACAACCTCCTGCTGGGCTGCGACGATACCGTGCACCTGGTGCACGGGCCTCGTGATGCGGGCGGCCAGGTTCAACTGGCTTGGTTCGAGCGTGCGGCCCTGTTGCGTCTTTTGCAATTATTGCAGGGGCTCAAGTTGCAGCCGCGTGGTGTGTACGCGGCGCCTTGTTTTCTGCCGCTGGCTGAGCCGGGCACATGCACGGCGGCAAGCGTGGAAGGTCATTTGCTGGTCCGTGAGGATCTCCAGCGCGCCTGGGTGCATCCCATGATGCAAGAAGGCGCCGAACAGTTGCGCGAACGGACGGTGCGTTGGGTCGGCGCGGAAGCGGAATCCGTCGATCCATGGCCGGAAAACCAACGCTGGATCGGTCCGGCCCCGGCGTGGAACTTACTGAGCGGGATCGAACAAAGCGTCCGGGGCAATCAGCGCTGGGGCCGCGCGGTCGGCTGTTGCGCGGTGGCGGCGTTGATCTGGACCCTGGGCCTCAACCTGTACGCGGTGCGGTTGGCCGGCGAGGGCCAGGCAATCAAGGGACAGATGACCAGCCGGGTCCAGCAGGCTTTTCCTGAACTGCCGGTGATCCTCAATCCCTTGCAGCAGGCTCGCCAGCAACGCGATGCCCGGCGCAATGGGGCGCTGGCCGAAGGTCCGGTCAGCTTCGCCGCCTTGGTGCAGCAGGCGGCTGGGCAGTTGCCGTTCATGGCGGGCGCGGTCGACAAACTCGACTTCGACGGCAGCGAATTGCACCTGACCCCGCGCACGCCTGCCCGCAAACCACCCGCCGATAGCAACTGGCAAACCAGCCTGGCGCAAGCGGGCATAGCGGCCGATCTTGCAAATGGGCAATGGACGCTGAAGCGTTTGCCCGCGGACGCCAGGGCAGCGCCCGTTGCGGGAGGCACGGATGAATAGCCTGGCACGTTACCGCGCCCGCTGGCAGGCGCAGCGAGCCAGCGCTCAGCAGTTCTGGCAACGCAGTAGCGCCCGGGATAAACGCATCCTGCGGATTGCCGCGCTGGTGTTGCCCGTGGTGGTGCTGTGGTACGGCCTGATCCAGCCGCCACTGCAACGCATCGACCATTGGCAAGCCGAACTGCCGCGCCTGCGTTCCCAGGCGGTAGCGCTGGATGGGGTGCTGGCCGAGGTGCAGGGCGCCGGTGTGGTGCCCGGCGCGATCACGCCACAGCTTGTGAAAGAGCGTTTGGATGGCATCGGCCTGGCCGGCGCCTACGACTTGGAACACCGGGTCGAGGCCGACGCCACAACCTGGCGGCTGACCCTCGACAACGCGCCCGCCGATGCCTTGTTGAACTGGTTATTGGACGACGCACCGAGGCTCGGCCTGCAGGTGCGCGACGCTCATTTGCAACGGGCAACCTCGCAAAGCACTGAGACGGCCGCGCGGATTTCCGGGGTCGTTGGCATGGAACAGGCGCCCGGCGCTAAGGAATCCTCATGAAGCGGTTTGGTACGTATGCGTCAACAATTCCCTTGGCGCTGTTGCTCAGTGCCTGCAGCCAATTGGGCAGCGAGCAGGCGCAGCCCATTCCCGCTCAAAGTGAGCTGGGCCAGCCGCTCGCACAGACCGGCAGCGGTGACGCGCTGGTCGAGCGCCAGCGCGTGCAAGCGCAGGCAGAGCAACGACGCCAGGTCACGCGCAAGGCATCGTCGCGCCCGACCCTCCGTCCGCTCGATGCCGGCCCGACTGGCAACGGACTGGGCAATCAACCGGTGCAGTTGAATTTCGTCGAGGCCGATATTCCCGCCGTGGTGCGTGCGCTGTCCCGCGCCACCGGTCGCCAGTTCCTGGTGGATCCACGTGTCAAAGGCCAATTGACCCTGGTGTCCGAAGGCGAGGTGCCGGCCCGCACGGCCTATGACATGTTGCTCGCGGCCCTGCGCATGCAGGGTTTTGCCGTGGTCGAAGTGGAAGGCGTCAGCCAGGTGGTCCCGGAAGCCGACGCCAAGTTGCTGGGCGGGCCGGTGGGGGACGCCGATCGTGCGGCAGGCAACGGCATGATCACCCGGACCTTTCGCTTGCAATACGAAAACGCCGTCAACCTGATCCCGGCACTGCGGCCCATCGTATCGGCCAACAACCCCATCAATGCCTACCCCGGCAATAACACGGTGGTGGTCACCGACTATGCGGAAAACCTCAACCGGGTGGCGCAGATCATCGCCAACATCGACATACCCGGCGCCATCGACACCGATGTCGTCCCCGTGCAGAACGGCATTGCCGTCGACATTGCGACGATGGTGTCCGAGTTGCTCGACGTGCAGGGCGCCGATGCGACGCAAAAGGTGTCGGTGATCGGCGACCCTCGATCCAACAGCATCATCCTGCGCACCGGCAGCCCCGAACGCACCGAGCTGGCCCGGCAGCTGATCTACAAGCTCGACAATGCCCAGAACAACCCGAGCAATCTCCACGTGGTGTACCTGCGCAACGCCCAGGCCAACAAGCTGGCGCAAGCCTTGCGCGGCTTGCTCACCGGTGAAGGGGAAATGGCCGGTGCGTCCACCGACAGCGCACGGAACCTGTTGAACGGCGGTGGCCTGGGTGGCCCGGCGGGCAGCAGTACGAGCGGAAACGGCAATAATTCGTCGAGCACTACCGGCAGCAGTTCGCAAACCAACAATGGGCAGAGTGCAGGCCTGCAGATGTCGAGCGGCCAGGGCAGCCATCAGGCAGGCGAAGGCGCAGTGGCGTTTTCCGCCAACGGCGTCACCGTGCAGGCCGATACCACCACCAACACCTTGTTGATTTCCGCGCCCGACCCGCTGTATCGCAACCTGCGCGAAGTCATCGATCTGCTCGACCAGCGCCGCGCCCAGGTGGTGATCGAAAGCCTGATCGTCGAGGTCAGCGAAGACGATGCGAGTGCCTTCGGCATTCAATGGCAAGCTGGTGATCTGGCGGGCAACGGCTGGATCGGCGGCGCCAACCTGGGCGGTGCAGGCATCAATACCTCGGCCAAGAACAGCATTGATGCATTGCCCGGTGGCTTGAGCATCGGCAAGGTCTCGGGCACGGTGAATATTCCCGGCATCGGCCAGGTGCTCGATTTGAAGGTGCTGGCCCGCGCCCTGAAAAGCAAGGGCGGAACCAACGTGTTGTCCACGCCCAACCTGCTGACGCTGGACAACGAAGCGGCGAGCATTTTCGTGGGCCAGACCATCCCCTTCGTCACCGGCAACTACGTGACCAACGGCGGCGGCAACAGCAACAACCCGTTCCAGACCATCGAGCGGGAGGAAGTCGGGCTGCGCCTGAACGTGCGCCCGCAGATTTCCGAGGGTGGCACGGTCAAGCTGGACATCTACCAGGAAGTCAGCAGCGTGGACCCGCGCGCCTCCAGCGACGCCGGCACGGTGACCAACAAGCGCGCCATCGACACCAGCATCCTGCTCGACGACGGACAAATCATGGTGTTGGGTGGCTTGTTGCAAGATGGCTTTACCGAAAGCTCCGACGCGATTCCGGGGCTGGGCAGCATCCCGGGCATTGGCGCGCTGTTTCGCAGCGACAGCCGCTCGCGGACCAAGACCAACCTGATGGTCTTCCTGCGGCCCTACATCATTCGCGACAGTAACGTCGGCCGCAGCATTACCCTCAATCGCTACGATTTTATCCGCCGTGCCCAGGGCAATCTGCAGCCAGCGCACAAATGGCCGCTCACCGATATGCAAGCACCGCAGTTGCCGCCGGCCGCCCAGGCGATGCCGCTCAATCCGTCACCCCGCCAGCCGATACCGCTCAATCAGCCACCCCGAGCGATGCGCGCCGTGCCGCTGGAACCAGGTGGGCAGCCATGAGCCCCTCCCTGCAAACCGGTGCGGGCGCGTTGCCCTATGCGTGGGCCAAGGCGCAGCGGCTCCTCCTCAAGGCCGGCGAGGAGGGCAACGTATTGCTGGTCAGTGCCGCGACGCCGGGCTGGGCCATCAACGAGGTACGCCGGCGTTATGGTCCCACTGCGTTGCAACGGATACGCGACGAAGAGCTCGAAGCGCTGTTGACCAGCGCTTATGCCGACACCGGCAGCGCCGCGGCGATCGTCGGCGCGGCGGAAAACGAAGTCGACCTTGATCGCCTGATGCAGGACATCCCGGAAGTCACCGATTTGCTGGACAGCGAAGGTGGCGCCCCGGTCATCCGCATGATCAACGCATTGCTGACGCAGGCCGCACGGGATGAGGCCAGCGATATTCATATCGAACCGTTCGAAAGCCATTCCGTGGTGCGTTATCGCGTCGACGGAGCCCTGCGCGATGTGGTCGCGCCGCGCAAGGCCCTGCACGCGGCGCTGGTGTCGCGGATCAAGATCATGGCGCAATTGGACATCGCCGAAAAACGCTTGCCCCAGGACGGCCGCATCGCCCTGCGTGTTGCCGGACGGCCCATCGATGTGCGGGTGTCCACCGTGCCCACCGGCCACGGCGAGCGGGTGGTGATGCGCCTGCTGGACAAACAGGCCGGGCGCCTGCAATTGGAAACCCTGGGCATGGCGCCCGCGGTGCTGAGCCAACTGGATCAACTTATCCGCCAACCCCACGGCATCGTGCTGGTCACCGGCCCCACCGGCAGCGGCAAGACCACCACGCTGTATGCCGCCCTGGCCCGCCTGGATGCCAGCACCAGCAATATCCTGACGGTGGAAGACCCGGTGGAATACGACTTGCCGGGCATCAGCCAGATCCAGGTCAACACGCGGATCGACATGAGCTTCGGCCTGGCGCTGCGGGCAATCCTGCGCCAGGACCCGGACGTGATCATGATCGGTGAAATCCGCGACCAGGAGACCGCGCAGATCGCGGTCCAGGCCTCGCTGACCGGACATCTGGTGTTGGCGACCTTGCATACCAACGATGCGGTGTCGGCGGTGACGCGGCTGACCGACATCGGCGTCGAGCCGTTCCTGTTGGCGTCGTCATTGCTCGGCGTCCTGGCGCAACGCCTGGTGCGTCGCCTGTGTCCGGCGTGCAAACAGCCTGACGAAGCCGCGCCGGGCCAATGGCGTCCTCATGGTTGCCCGCGCTGCAACCATACCGGTTACAGCGGCCGTACCGGTATCCACGAACTCTTCGTGGTGGACGATGAAGTGCGGCGGTTGATCCATCAGGGTGAAGGCGAGCAGGCCTTGCGCACCTGTGCGCGACAGGCCGGCATGTTGAGCATGCGCGAGGACGGCGAACGCTGGGTGAGCAGTGGCTCCACCGCCCGCGAAGAAATCCTGCGCGTGACCCGGGACGCCTGATGAACCGCTACCGTTTCGAGGCCGCCGATGCCTCGGGGAACATCGAGCAAGGCGTGCTTGAGGCCGATAGCCAGCGCAGTGCCATGGGCGAACTGCGCGGCCGTGGGCTGACGCCGTTGCGCATCGACGAGCAGTTACACGTCAGCAGCGCCGGTGCCTCGGGCCTGTTCAGCGCAAAATTGTCGGACAGCGACCTGGCCTGGGCTACCCGTCAATTGGCGAGCCTGTTGGGCGCCAGTCTGCCGCTGGAAGCGGCCCTGTCGGCCACCGTCGACCAGGCCGAGAAACGCCACATCGCCGAAACCCTCGGCGCGGTGCGCGGCGATGTGCGCAACGGCATGCGCCTGGCCGATGCGTTGGCCGCGCGACCGAGGGATTTTCCCGAGATCTACCGGGCGATGATTGCCGCTGGCGAGGAGTCTGGCGATCTCGCCCAGGTGATGGAGCGCCTGGCCGACTACATCGAAGAGCGCAACAACCTGCGGGGCAAGATCCTCACGGCCTTCATCTACCCAGCGGTGGTGGGGGTGGTGTCGATTGTCATCGTCATCTTCCTGCTGGGTTTCGTGGTGCCACAGGTGGTCAGCGCTTTTTCCCAGGCGCGCCAGGACTTGCCCACCCTGACCCGGGTGATGTTGCAGGCCAGCGACTTCCTGCGCGCCTGGGGTTGGGCCTGCTTTGCCGGGCTTGCCGGATGCTGGTGGGGATGGCGGCGCTATTTGCGTAACGCCGACGCACGCCTGGCCTGGCATAGCCGGGTGCTGCGGCTGCCGCTGATCGGCCGCTTCGTGCTGGGGGTCAATACCGCGCGTTTCGCCTCGACCCTGGCGATTCTTGGCAGCGCTGGCGTGCCGCTGTTGCGCGCCCTGGATGCCGCCGGGCAGACCCTGGCCAATGATCGCCTGGCCCATTGCGTGGCCGACGCCACCTTGCGGGTGCGCGAAGGCGTGGGCCTCGCCAATGCACTGCGGGTCGGCAAGGTGTTCCCGCCCATCCTGATTCACCTGATCGCCAGCGGTGAAAAAACCGGGGCCTTGCCGCCCATGCTCGAGCGCGCCGCGCAAACCTTGTCGCGCGACATCGAGCGCCGGGCCATGGGCATGACGGCACTCCTGGAGCCGCTGATGATCGTGATCATGGGCGGGGTGGTGCTGACCATCGTCATGGCCGTGTTGCTACCGATCATCGAGATCAATCAGCTGGTGCAATGACACCTGCGCGATCCCACTCCTGAGCGCCACTCGGGTTCATCCGTTCGACATCTACGCTGCGCCAGGCTACGGCGCACGGGGGAGGGCATGCGACGGACTTACGCTCACGCTGGGAAAACTGAGCAAAATGTCAGGAAGGTGTCGGTAACTCCCGAGAATATTTAGGAAAAACAAGGCCGAACACCCGAGATTTTTTCCTTTCTCTGTCACTGGAAATTGAGAGTTTCTACGCCGTGGCCACCCCTTCGAACGAGCGCCGGAAGTCCGCTCGGGGCAGCGGTCGCGATGAGAAGCACAAGCGAACTACCAACGTCCAGACACGATGAAAGGAGATTCTTCATGTTCAAGCGCAACGTTCTCGCCGTTTCCATGGCCGTCGCCGGCCTTTGCTCTGCCCAGGCCATGGCCGCTGTCGTCGGTGGCGGTGCCACCCTGCCGCAAAACCTGTACGGCGTGCCTCCGACCGGTGGTGTCGCGGCCCCCGTCGGCATCCTCAACGGTCCAGCGCCACAACCGGCCTTCGACAACTACGTGGGTGTGGGCAGCGGTGGCGGCAAGACTGCTTTCCTGACCAACAACTCGGACGTGCTGGTCTGGAACCTCGACGGCAACTCCGCAACTGCCCTGGAAAAGGTCTACGTTCCGGCCGTGACCGTTGACTACGCCGGCAGTGATTCGATTCTGTCCACTGCCGAACTGACCACCTATCGCGCCGCTCACCAGTCGCCAGCCGTGCCAACCGGCAACGCTGCCAACTGGGGTCCGATCATCCAGATTCCTGCCGAAGCCACTTCGGTGACCGTTCCGTACAAGTTGACGCTGGCCAACGGTACCGCGGTCAACAACCTGAACCTGACCAGCGCCCAGCTGTGCGACATTTTCTCGGGCACCGTCACCACTTGGAACCAGGTCAACAGCACCTACCCGACCACCCCGATCAAGGTCTACTACCGTGCTGGCAGCAGCGGCACCAGCGAGATCTTCACCCGTCACCTGAACAGTCAGTGCCCGACCAAGTTCACCACCAACGGTACCTTCACCACGGCGGTCGGCACCGTTCCGGCGAACGCCACTGCCGTGACTGGCAGCGCCGCGATGGCCAGCACCGTGTTGTCCACCGAAGGCGCCATCGGCTACGTCGGGCCGGAAGATGTCAACGCCACCAGCAACGCCGTGGTCGCTCGCGTCAACGGCAACCTGCCTACCGTCGGCAACGTGACGACCGCGCTGAGCACCATTGCGCCGCCCGCCACCGCTGATCGTGGCCTGCCGGAAAACTGGGCCAAGGTCCTGCCTAACCCGGCGACGGGCTACAGCATCGTGGGCTACACCTTCCTGGTGTTCAACCAATGCTACAAGGACAGCACCGACACCGCGGCCGTACGTGACTTCATCAGCCGCCACTACACCCTGTCCGATGCCAACAACAACGACGATGAAATCATCGCCGCCAAGCTGATTCCAATCACCGACACTTGGAAAACCGCCATTCGCAGCACTTTCTGGACCGCTACCAACTCGCTGTCGGTGGGTAACACCACCGCCTGCAACGGCATTGGTCGTCCGCAATAAGCCCTGATTAGGGTCTGCTTCATGAACCGGCAACAGCCTCGCGCTGTTGCCGGTTTTTCGTTTCAGGCAACCGCCCGGCAGATGAACATTGCGTGACAAAAGTTCGGTCGCGACGGCTTCAACCTGCCTTGGGATTAGTCATTTGCGCGCCTCGTCCAGAGGGCGCTATCGAATTCGCCCTGCGTAAAAAGGATCCGTAGTGATGCGTTGCCGCCCCCAGAAAGTCACTCGCCGTAACACTGATTCCGCTGCTGTGCTGTGCCTCAAACCCTTGGCCCAGGCCATCGCCTTGCTGCTGCTGGCCAATCCCGCCTACGCAGCGACCAGTTTCAGTTCGGCCTGGTTCGCGGCCAAGGGCGCGGCACCTGTCGCAGGCCCGGCCAGCCCCAGCGCGCCTCGCCCTGGAACGCCTCCACCGCTGGCGCAGCAGCAACGGGTGCAGCAGCAGTTGGGCCGTTCGCTGGCGAACATGAACAGCACGGTGGCGGCGATTGCGGCCAGCCAGGCTGCCCAGGCGGCAGGGCGTGCGGCCAGTTTCGGCGCGCCGCAAACCATTCATAACGGTTTGGGCGGCAATGGCTTGAACGCAGTGATCGGGCCGGATGGCAAGCCGTTGTTTCTCAACGCCAACGGTCCGGTACAGACCGACGCCAATGGCAAGGTTATCGTGACGATCAAGCAGACCGCCGACAAGGCGATCCTTAACTGGGACACGTTCAACATTGGCCGTGACACCACCCTGGCGTTTCAACAGGACGCCAGTTGGGCCGCGCTGAACAAGGTCAACAACAGCACCGCGCCGAGCCAGATCCAGGGCCAGATCAAGGCCGACGGCACGGTGATGATCCTCAACAGCAACGGCGTGGTGTTCAGCGGCAGCAGCCAGGTCAACGTGCGTAACCTGGTGGCCGCCGCTACGGATTTCAGCGACGAACAGTTCAAGACCGGTGGCCTCTACAACGCCAACGCGGCGAGCTTTACCAACGCCCAAGGCGCGATCCGGATGGAGAAGGGCGCGCAGATTTCCACGACCGCCCCGAGCAAATCGACCGCCGGCGGTGGCTATGTCTTGTTGCTGGGCAAAAACGTCGACAACGCAGGCACCATCAGTACCCCGCGTGGACAGACCGTGCTGGCGGCGGGCGACAGCTTCACCATCAAGAAGGGCTTCGCCAGTGACGGCAACTCGACGTCGACCACGCGCGGCAATGAAGTCATCGCCCACCAGAATGGCGGCACGGGCGCCGGCCGGGTGAGCAACACAGGATTGTTGATGGCCGCCAGCGGCGACGTGACCCTGACCGGCAACCAGGTGCGGCAGAACGGCGTGGCCCTGGCCAGCACCTCGGCGGACACCCGTGGCACGCTGCACCTCACGGCGCGAGGCAGCGATGCCAACGTGACCCTGGGCGAGGGCAGTACCACGGCGATTCTGGTGGATGCCAGCGCGATGGCCCTGGACAGCCAACGCGACAGTGCCTTGAAACCGATCGTCAGCCAGGACGGCAAAGTCATTCCAGCGGACACCTATCGCCGAGACCTGTCCCTGGTGCAGATCGACAGCGCTGGCAGCGTCGATTTCCAGAAGGGATCGATCACCCTCGCCACGGGCGGTCAGGTGGCGGTGAACGCCGGCACCCGCAGCCTGGTGCGCGACGGTGCGGTGATCGACGTCTCCGGCGCCACCGGCGTCAAGGTCGCGATGGAAGCCAACAGCATCAAGGTCAACATCCAGGGCAACGAGCAGCGCGATGCCGCCGGCAACCGGGATGAAGGTACGTTGAACAACAACGACGTGTGGGTGGATGCGCGTGAGCTGGTGTTCGTACCCGCCGGCACCAACGGCTACGCCACTGATCGCTGGTACACCGCCGGTGGTCTGCTGGAAGTCAGCGGCTACCGCGGCACCCAGGGCCACAGCGCTGGCGAATGGATGGCCCAGGGCGGCACCGTGAGTTTTACCGGTAATGATGTGGTGACCCAGGCCGGCTCGCAGATCAATCTGTCCGGCGGCACGCTGGATGTGCAGAGCGGCACCGTCAAGCAGACCTGGCTCAAGGGCGCCGATGGCCGCTTGTATGAACTCAACAGTGCGCCTGGGGACATGCTCTACACCGGGATCTACAAGGGATACGAAGACCACACCCAGCGCTGGGGGCAAACGAAGTATTACTACAATCCCTTGATTGCTCCACGTTCGCGCCAGGAGGCCGGCTACACGGTCGGCCGCGATGCCGGCACCCTGGTGATCGGGACTAAAAACGCGGTGCTCGAAGGCACGCTCGCCAGCGATACCTTCCAGGGTGACCGCCAGACCCGCGCCGCCCAGGCCGGCCTGGATGGCTACCAGCAGTCGCAGAAAGCCGTGGCCCGTGGCGGGCAGTTGGTGGTCGGCTCGTACGTGCCGTTCTACGTGAAGGAAAGCGGCACTGTGGAATATGCCCTTGGCGCCACGGCCAATACTTTGAAGAGCGTGATTTTCGGCCAAGGCGCGGCGGGCGTTGCCGGTAGCGTCGGCCTGGACGGAGCCTTGCCGACGGATCGCGAGGGCACGTTGTACCTGGACAGCAACCAGCTCAACGGCTTCAAGCTCGGTGCCGTCAAGGTCGCTGCGAGCGAAGGCATCACAGTCAACGGTGCGTTGCAGGTGGCTCCGGCCGGTTCCATCAGCCTGTTTGGCCCGAAGGTGGCCGTGAATGCCAATCTTACTGCCCACGCTGGTGCCATTCAGGTAGGCAGGGATTTCGTCCAGGTCGACGGCACGATGCCGGTTGTCGGCGCGTCCTCGGTCAGGGTGGCTGACGGGGTGCGTCTGGATGCCAGCGGGCTGTGGAGCAATCTACAACTGGACCCTGGCGATATCAGCGCCTTGCCGTACCAGAACGGCGGCAGCATCGCCCTGAAAACCGGCGGCGCCATCGCGCTGGGCGCCGGCAGCGTGCTGGACGTTTCTTCCGGAGCGGTGTTGCTCAACTCGGGCAAGGTGCAGGGCGGCAAAGGGGGCGATGTAACCCTGAGTAGCCTGAACGGCGGATTGAGCCTGGGGGGCGAATTGCGGGGCCAGGGTGTGAAGGGCGGCGGCACCTTGCAATTGCAGGCCGGTAAAGTCCTGATCAGCGACACCGCGACCTCCGCGGCGGCCGGTACCTTGCTGCTCGATGGCGGCTTCTTCAAAAAAGGCTTTTCCGCCTACGACATCATCGGCAACGACGGCCTTGAGGTTGCCGAGGGCACCCGGGTCGATGTCACCCTGCCGGTTTATCGCCAAGGCGCTGGCGCGCCTGGGGTCGCCACCGGTGGTGCATTGGGCAGCGCGCTGGAGACCTGGACGCCACCGCTGTACCTCGAAGACGCCAGCAAGGGCGTGCTGACCCAACGCCAGGGTGCCAGCCTGTCCTTGCAAGCCGGCAGCCAGCAAACCGGCGCGGCGAATGTCGCCACGGCTGACCTGCTGGTGGGCAAGTCGGCAGTGTTGAATGTCGACCCCGGACAAGCGATCCGCTTGACGGGCATCGGCCAGATCACCGTGGACGGCACCTTGAATGCCTGGGGCGGCTCGATCACTGTCGGCTCCGCGCCTGGGCCGCAAGCGGCGGTCATACCGCCCAGTGACAACTTCAAGTCGATCTGGATCGGCGAGAACGCGGTCCTGGACGTAGCCGCTCGCGCCGCCACCGCCACGGGTACCAGGGGGACCCAATACGGGTTCGTGCGTAACGGCGGAAGTATCGTCATCGGTGGTGAAATCGATCATGCGACGGGCGACGGCGGCGGTATCGGCAAATTCATCGTGGTGCGCGAAGGCGCGTTACTCGATGCTTCGGGTGCCCAGGCGGTGCTGGATGACGCGGGGCAACGCCGAGTGGTTGCCAGCCACGGCGGCGACATCAGTTTTGGCTCGACCAGTGGGCTTTACCTGGACGGTCAATTCAAGGCTGCCGCCGGCGGTGCCGGAGCGGCGGGCGGAAGCTTGTCGGTCGGGCTCGGGGCGACGGTTTATTTGAACAGCTCGGATTTGCCGGACAACCAGCGCAAGACTCGCGAACTGATTATCGAGCAGCACCATTCCGCGACGGGTATCACGGCCGGGAGCGCGCCAGAGCAGGGCGCCTCCCTGCTGGAGCACGGCTATGCACGGCTTGCGGTGGATCAGGTCGAGGCCGGCGGCTTTGATACGTTGTCCCTCTTCAGTACCGGTCTGCTGACCTTCGATGGCAATGTCAACCTGACGATGGCCAATGCGCTTCAGCTCTACGCGGGTGCGTACGGCATGGCGGAGACAGCGGCGGCGGACTCGGTGGTCAAACTGCGCGGTAACTATGTGCGCTTGGCCGGCGCGCAAGATAATACGACCGCCGGGGCTGACAACAGCAGCACCGGCATAGGGCTGGCGCCTTCGGCACGACCTGCCGCGGGGCAGTTGTTGGTGTCAGCGACCGGGTTGCTTGAGGTTCGCGACGCGGTGAGGATCGGCGGCAGCGGAACGCTGACGATGGCCCAGGGCGAAGTTCGAAACGTCGATCGTCGTGGTTTTGCGGATTTGCAGTTGAACAGCCAGGGTGACATTCGGATGGCGAGCAGCCAGGCCGATCATAAAATGTTACTTCGCACCCCCGGCGTCCTGGGCCTCACCGCCGCGCAGATCTATCCCGGCACCGGCGTGCAAGGGACGCTGACCGCCAAGCGCATGGACATAGGCCGCAACGGCTCGGCGATTCCCTCGGTGCCTTATTCCGCGTTCGGCGAGTTGCGGCTTGAAGCGGATGTCATCAACCAGGGCGGCATTCTGCGAGCGCCATTGGGCAACCTGATCATTGGCCAGACGGCACTGGAGACCGCGTCCCGTCCCGGCAGCGATGTGAACATGCTGCCCGGCAGCCTGACCTCCGTCAGCGGCGCGGGGCTCGTCATGCCCTATGGCGGAACAGCGGATGGCAAGTCCTACGTGTTCGATGGCGTGACGCTCGACAAGAGCCTGCTGCGGCCAGCCCTCAATGGCGTGCCGGGAAAGATCGATCTGGTGGGCGAGACCATCGACGTTGCGGCGGGAGCCGTTGTGGACGTGTCCGGTGGGGGTGAATTGACCGGCGCCGGGTTCATCTCGGGGCGTGGCGGCTCCACTGACGCGCGCTTCAACCCCTTGGTGCAGTTCGGTCCGGACGGTTTCCTGTTACCGGCACTGAGCAGCAACCCGGTCTACGCTATCGTTCCTGGCGTACAGACCGGCTATGCGCCCGCGGGTGGTGAAGCCGGCGCCGTCGCCCCCTTGGTCGGCCAACAGATTACCCTCGGTGCCGGCGTACCCGGCTTGCCGGCCGGCACCTATACCTTGCTGCCCTCGACCTACGCGCTGCTGCCGGGTGCGTTTCGCATCGAGGTCAACGGCCTGGCCGGGCAGGGTGGGGTGGTGCCGACCCAGGCCATGCGTAACGGCTCCTGGGCAACGGCCGGCACGCTGGGTATTGCCGGCACCGGCGTACGCGACAGCCTGGCGAGCCAGGTCATCGTCACCGCGGCGGATACGTTGCGCCGCTATTCGCAGTACAACGAGACCAGCTTCAATCAGTTTGCCCTGGCCGACGCGGCGCGCCTGGGCGTGCCCGCCGTCCTGCTGCCCCGGGATGCCAAGGCGTTCAACGTCACGTTCGAGCGCAACCAGAGTGACCAACCGAGCTTCAGTTTTGCCGGGAAACTGCTGAGCAAAGCAGCCAAAGAGGGTCGCGGCAGCACCACCGCACTCACGTTGGTCAGGGCCGGGAACCTGGAGATCATCAAGGCAGGAGAGGCGGTCAGTTCTGGATTGGACGTTGTAACCCTGACCGACGATGCGGTGAATGCCATCGGCGCCAGCAGCCTGTTCATTGGCGGTTACGCCTTGGCCCGCTATGGCCAGGGCGGTAACTTCCTTGAATTCAGTGATGGCAACGGCAGCGCCTCCCGAACCCAAAATATCACCCTGCGCAGCGGTGCGACCCTGCGGGCGCCGGAAGTGTTCCTGGTGACGTCGAGTCCCAATGGCGGCATCACCGTGGAGCAGGGCGCGTCGATCAATACGCTGGGCATGGGCGCCGTGGCGCGTGACTCGCGCGATGGCTATCTCTACAACCCCGGTCGCAACAGCGTGCTCGCCGTCTCTAATGGCTACGTGAACATGTTGGCGCCTTCCGCACCCAACCCGCAAAGTCCGGACAGCGCACCAGGCAGTATCCGCATCGGCGTGTGCGACGGCGTTTGCACCGGCACCACTCGCCTGTATTCCGAAGGCACCATCGCCTCGGCCACGGACAATCGCTTCGAGCTGACGGATGCCGTACGCTTCGGTACCCGTAACCTGACCCTGGCGGTTGGCGGCATCAACGTTGGCAGCGCCGAGACCCTGGCCGACCTGGCGTCACGCAATCTGTTGCCCAGCGGCCTGACACTCAACCAGCAGGTGCTCGACCGCCTGTTGCTGGGCGATACCAGCGCTGGCGCGCCGGCGCTCGAAACCCTGGTGCTGGGCGCGCGCGATTCACTGAATTTCTATGGCAACGCCAGCCTCGATACCTTTGACGCGGTGACTGGCAAGTCGCGGCTCAAGGAATTGGTGCTTGGCACTCCAGCGATCTACGGCAAAGGCAATGCCAATGAAACGGCGCTGATTCGCACCGGTAACCTGATCTGGAATGGCGTGCAAAACGAGGCTGGCAGCATCGTGGCCGGCGGCGCGGGCACCGGCACGGGCAACCTGCAGATCGATGCCCAACGCATCGAGTTTGGTTATGCCCCAGCCACCGAGTCCAAGGTGGCCAAGGCCTATGACCGCCTGGCCCTGGGATTCGCCAACGTCAATCTCAACGCCAGCGAACGCATCACCGCCAACCACAAGGGAGGCTTGTCGGTTTACCAGAGCCAGGGCGAATACATCACCGGTAAAGGTTTCCAGTACAGCGGCGGCAACCTGAACATCCTCACGCCGTTGATGACCGGCGAGGCCGGGTCGGTCAACCGGATCACCGCAGGCGGCAATATCCGCGTCAGCGCGCCGGCGGGCAGTCGCCTGCCGGTGGCCAGCGCCGACAGCTTGGGCGCCGAGCTGGCGTTGAACGGCAAGAATGTGCGGGTCGAAGGCAACGTGGTGCTGCCCAGCGGCAAGCTGACCCTCAGCGCCGAGGATGAATTGACCCTCACCGATGCCGCGCGCCTCGACCTGGCCGGACGCAAAGTCACCTTCAACGATGTCAACAAGTACAGCTGGGGCGGTGACCTGATCCTCGAAAGCCGCAACGGCAATATCCGCCAGGCCGCCGGCTCGGTGATCGATCTCTCCGCCGTGAACAACCAGGCCGGGAGCCTCAAGGCCACCGCATTGGCGGCGGCCGCCGGCAAGGTCGACCTGGCGGGCAGCGTGCTGGGCAGCAGCAGCGGCTACTACGATGCGGGCGGCACCGCCGTGCCCTACAAGGCCGGGAGCTTGGACATCCGTGCGCAGCGCCTGGGCGATGGTAGCCTGAGCGATGAGTTCGCCGCCCTCAACCAACGCCTGAACCAGGGCCAGGTCTTCGGCGGCCGCAGCTTCCAGCTCAAGCAGGGTGACCTGGTGATCGGCGATGGGCTCAAGGCCGGCGTGATCAGCGTGTCGGTGGACGGCGGCAAGCTGACAGTCAACGGCACCGTGGACGCCAGTGGCGAGCGCGTGGGGTCCATTCGCCTGGCGGGCAAGCAAGGCTTGACCGTTGGCGGCAACGCCATGCTCGACGCCCATGGCAGCGTGCTCCGGGTCGACAGCTACGGCCAGATTATCGATTCGCCGAACCGCGCCATGGTCGAGCTCAGTTCCGGTGATGGCCTGCTGACCTTGGCCGACGGCGCTCGGATCGATTTGCGTCACGGCACTGCCGCCAAGACCGGCCACGACGGCAAGGCCCGCGGCACCCTGGAACTGAACGCTCCTCGCCTGGGCGGGGCGACTGCCGGCGATATCGCCATCGACGCCAGCGGCAACCTGAATATCCAGGGCGCCAAGCTGATAGCGCTCAATGGTGTGCAGCGTTACGACAATGCCCACTACGGCAGCGATCCGGCGGCCAGCGGCAGGCCGTATCAGATCATCAATCAGGACTACCTCAACGACATCGACCGCGAAAACCGGGACTTCATCGACAACGCCTTGAAAAACGACGCCTTGCGCGACGGTAAGCTGGCCGGGCTGAACAATGCGACGTACCGCAACGCGTTCCACCTGCGCCCCGGCGTCGAAATCGTCAGTGCCACCGCCGACGGTGACCTGGTGGTGCAGGGCGACCTGGACCTGTCCGGCTATCGCTACGCCAGCCTCAATCCGCTGACACCCCAAACGTCTGTATACGGTTCCGGCGAAGTCGGCAGCCTGGTACTGCGCGCCGGGGGCGACCTGACCGTGCTTGGCAGCATCAACGATGGTTTCGCGCCGCCGCCAGAAACACCGGACGACGATGGCTGGGTGCTGACGCCCGGCAAGCAAATGTTCAACGGCGATGTGATCGTGCCCCGCGCGGGCATTGAATTGCAGGACGGCACGACGTTCCTCTCCGGCGTCATCCTCAACTACGACCTGCCGTTGCAAGCCATCACTCTGGCCGCAGGCACGCGCCTGCCGGTGGACGGTGAGTTGGCCGAGGCGATTTCACTGCCTGCCGGCACGGTGTTGGCGGCCAATATCCGTTACCGCGACGGCCGTGTGGCGTATGCCGCCGGTACGCGCCTGACCGCCGACCTGACCGTGGCGCAAGGGATGATCCTCGGGAGTGGTTCGGTGTTGATCGGCGATACCGCCTTGACCGGATTGGTCTGGCCAAAAGGCGTGGCTTTGCCCAGCCGCCCGGCAAGTTCGGTGACAGTTCATAGCCCAAGCACCGTGGTTCAGGCGGGCGCGTTGCTGTTGCCCTTGGGCGCGCTGATACCCGCAGGCACCGACGTGAAGCTGGCCGAAGGCGTGGACAAGATCAATCTGCGCGGCGGCGATGGCAAGGGCCACAACTGGGCAATCGCGCCCATGTTGGCCGAGGGTTCGCAGTCCTGGTCGCTACGTGCCGTGGCGGGCGCTGATTTGCAAGCCGCTGATACCCGCCTGGTCAATCCGTATGCCGAGCATGGGCGCTTTACCGTGGCCGATACTCACTATGGAATGCTGGCGAAGGCGGGAGGCCAGGTGCTGACCGATCAAGCCTCGCTCGACTATTTTGGTGACTTGAGCTACTCCGGGCGACCCGTGGCGGAGTTGGCTGACCTTTACGGCATGAGCGTCGACGAGTTCTGCGGGCAGGCGCCAGGGCTCTGCGTCGCGGCGGGGCGGACGTTGACCGAGCAAGCCTCGCTCGACTATTTCGGTGACCTGACCTATGCCGGTCGGCCAGTGGCGGAGTTGGCGGACCTGTACGGTATGTCGGAGGACGAATTCTGTGCCCAGGCGCCGGGGTTATGCGTCGGTGGGAGCGTTTACACCTACGTGGTGGGCACCAGCAGCTTCAGTGTGCTTCGTACCGGTACAGGCGATCTGGACCTGGTCAGCGCAGGTGATTTCAGCATGCAATCGCTGTTTGGCATTTATACCGCGGGCACGTCGTCCTTGAGGCTGGCCGACTCGGCGGCGTACAACCTTGCGCGAGGCGTCTCGGTGAACAACGCCGGCCTGCCGACTGACTCGATCCTGGGGAACGGTGACAGCCCTTATGAACGCTTGGTGGATGGCGGCGCAGACAGCCGATATCGCGCATGGTATCCAGACCATGGCGGCAACCTGCTGCTGTCGGTGGGCGGCGATTTGGCCGGTGACATAGTCGGCAGAAAACAAAGTACTCTCGTGACCGAAGACGCACCGCAGATAGAGAGCTCGGGGGTTGGGAATTGGTTGTGGCGCCAAGGCGATGGTGACGGTACGCCTACGGCCTGGTGGATCAATTTCGGCACCTATGTGCCCCATGGCACCGATCCGGTATTGAACGGTTTTACCGGTATCGGCACCTTGGGTGGCGGCAACGTGGATGTGCGAGTCGCAGGCGACGCGGGTATGTTGGCCCCCCGTGGAGAGCGAGGCGAGCAGGGCGCCAGTCGCAGTCAGGGGATAGTCCTGGCGGTCGGCTCGACCGGGCGCATGGTGGACGGTCAATTGAAGTTCACGGGTGGCGGTGACCTGTCGCTGGCAATCGGCGGCGCGCTCAACCCTTCACTGGAGGCTAGGGCGTTTCTCGACTTAGCCGGCCAGCCGGTTGATTCGCGCCATGACATGAATGGCAGCCTGACGAACTTGCGGGGTTCGCTGAGGGCCAGTGCCGGTTCGTTCGGCGGCATGGAATTGATCAACGGTCCGGACAAGGTTTCGCAGGACCCCCGAGAGATCCGTGCCTACAACCCATACGATGCAACGATGGCCAGCGCGACCGGTGGACTGTTGCTGGTACCCGGCGATGCCACCGCCAGTCTGGGTGCCCGTGGCGATCTCGTGCTTGGCGCCGCAGTGGACCCGGGCCGTGCGCCGACACGAGCCGCCCAGTCGGTGGACCTGGGCGGCGGGGCCAGAGGCCCCGGATATTCCTGGTTCAGCCTGTGGACTGACCATACGTCTATCGATCTGTTTGCCGCTGGAGGGAACCTTACGCCTTCGACCCAAGGCGCAGAGCTTTCGACTGGCGTCAATATCGCCACGCCTCGTGGCGGTATGGACTATTCACCGACCGACGGGCGTTTCGTCTATCCGTCGATTTTGCGGGTAGCCGCGCCCTCAGGCAGCCTGTATTACGGGCCCTCATCACGTGGGGTAGGGGGCTTTGTGACCCCCTATTCCTTGATCCTGGCGCCTGGAAACCAGGCGCAGCTGGAGTTTCTCGCTGGGGATTCGATTTATGCGGGAGGCTACGCAATATCACCGACCAATGCTTCAGCAAGCAGCCTGGCAACTCCGGACCATCCTGCGTTCTATTACAAGGACCGATCGGGTGTGCTACACGGCGACCTGGAAGGAGCGAGTGCGAACCCTTCGCTACTCAGCAGCATCGGAATGGGCTTGTTCGCGTTCGGCGGTACAGGGTCTGGCGGAGATTATCGAGGCGCGGACCAGCCGGTACGCTTCTACGCCGTCAGGGGCGATATCGTTGGGTTGCGCACGGGCGAGCTGATTGCCTTCAGTGCCGGTCGCAGGGGCGGCGAGACCTGGTACGAGGCCGCCAGCCCCGTATGGATCATGGCGGGGCGGGATATCGTCAACAGTGGTGACATTGCGGGCACTTTACTGACGCAGTTCGAAACCGGGCCCACCAGCACCGGCAACCTGTTCGTCCACGACGACCCCACCGACATCTCCATTGTCTCCGCCGGCCGCGACATCCTCTACAGCACCTTCAATGTCGCCGGCCCCGGTACGCTGGAGATCAGCGCCGGGCGCAATATCCTGATGGAAGACCAGGCTGCCGTGACCAGCCTCGGTCCGGTGAAAGCCGGTGACAATCGCCCCGGCGCAAGCATCGTGATGCAAGCCGGTGTAGGCGCCGCCGGGCCGGATTACCTGGGCTTCGTGCGGCAGTACCTCGACCCGGCCAACCTGGCGGACGCCGGTGCCGGCCTGGCCCAACAGCCGGGCAAGGTGGCGAAGACTTATGAGGTCGAGTTGGCGGCGTGGCTGGCATTGCGGTATGGCTTCAACGGCGATACCGAGCAGGCGCTGGCCTACTTCGCGGCATTGCCGTCCGAACAACAGCGGGTGTTTGCTCGTCAGGTGTATTTCGCCGAACTGCGTGCCGGTGGCCGCGAGTACAACGATGCCAGCAGCCCGCGTTCCGGCAGCTACCTGCGCGGTCGCAACGCCATCGCCGCGTTGTTCCCCACCCACGACGTGGCCGGCAATGCCTTGGCTTACCAGGGCGACATCACGATGTTCGGCGGCGCCGGGGTGCACACCAACTTCGGTGGCGATATCCAGATGCTGACCCCCGGCGGGCAGCAGGTGTTTGGTATCGAAGGCGAGGCCCCGCCGTCCAGTGCCGGGGTCATCACCCAAGGCACCGGTGACATCCAGTTGTTCAGCAACGGCAGCGTGTTGCTGGGACAAAGCCGGATCATGACCACCTTCGGCGGCGACATTCTCGCCTGGTCGGCGACCGGGGATATCAACGCCGGTCGCGGCTCGAAAACCACCCTGGTGTACACGCCGCCCAAGCGCGTCTACGACGACTGGGGCAACGTCACCCTGTCGCCGTCGGTGCCGAGCACTGGCGCCGGCATTGCCACCCTCAACCCCATCGCCGAGGTCGCGCCGGGGGACATCGACCTGCTCGCGCCGCTCGGCACCATCGACGCGGGAGAGGCGGGCATCCGGGTCTCGGGCAACATCAACATTGCCGCGTTGCATGTAGTGAACGCCGCCAACATCCAGGTGCAAGGCAAGTCCAACGGCGTGCCGGTCAGCGCGGTGGTCAACACTGGCGCACTGACCAACGCCAGCTCCGCCGCAGCGTCGGCGAGCGATGCCGCGGAAGGCGTCGCGCGCGAACAACAGGCCGCCTCGCGCAACCGTATGCCATCGGTGTTCAGCGTGCAGGTCCTGGGCTTCGGCAACGAACGTCTGGCGCCGTCCCAGGAAGGCGCCAGCCGTGCGCCGGCCCAGGAACCGAGCAACAGCGTGCGGGTATTGGGGGCTGGACGGTTGGACGACCAGGCGCGCAATCAATTGACCCCCGAGGAGCAACGCAACCTGACGTTGTAAGCATCGTCATCAAGGCCCGAGGGCGACAGGCAACTGTCGCCCTTTTTCATGGGCGCGGGGCGCTGTCCGTAGCCGTTCATGAAGATTCGATGACAAAAGTTCGGTAGTGGCCGGTTGCCTCGGTCAAGGTTGTGTGAAAGGGCAACGGCACTGGATTGCCGTTCATAAAAGAAGCTTTTGGCAGGGACGCCCGGACAACTTTTTTTGCGCTATTTCGCGCTGGATGCCAGGTGTGACAGGGGCTATGGGGTCTATGGAAAGTTACTCGAAAGTGGGCATGCAGGAGCTGGACCAGCGCCTGTCGAAGATCGTCGAGGCTGCACGCAAGAAGCCGGTTTCGGTTTATCGCTACGGCGCACCCTGGGTGTGGATCGTGTCCCAGGACGACTGGCAGAGCGCCTTGAAGGAGTTGTCCAGCTACGTGCCGCCTGGCCATTCCCTGGTCATGTTGCGCCCACAAATCGAAGAACTGCTGGAGGCCTCCTCCGAACCCCTGCAGCAATGGGCACGGGAACATCAGATTCAGGTGCCGGTGCCGGCGTTGATGCTCGCCTTGTTGCTCCAACTGTTGTACTCGCTGCCCAGCGAAAAGCAGCTGTACGAGCAGCTCAATTACAACTTGCTGTTCCGCTGGTTTGTCGGCCTCGAGCTGAACCAGCGGGTCTGGACGTTCGCCGTCTTCGTGCGGGATATCGGCGAACTGCTGGATAGCCCTCACGCGGCGAAATTGCTCGAGCGCATCGTCAGCGAAGTGTTCTGCGGCGACTTGATGCACATGCCGGAATTCTCGTTGAACTTCGCCTTGTTGCACACCTGGCTGTCCAGGCATTCGAAACACAAATAAACCGTCACAGGACAACACGCTGCCAACGCTGCGGGCCTGGCAGCGCGCGGCTTGGCAGCAGGCGCTGCACGGGTGGCGCAAATGAATCGAGGGGGATGTGTGGATCATTGGGATTTCAACAGCAAGCGCAGGCCGTGGCCTTTCCTGCCCACGGCACTGATGCTCGCTCTGGCCTTCGAGGCGCCGGCATTCGCCGAAGAGGCCGGCACGCCGATCGAGGCTGACGCCGGAACGCCTGCGCGGCTGGTGGATGTGAACGAATACGTCGTGCGCGGCAATACCGTGCTCGACGCGCGCGACATCGAAGAAGCGGTGTACGCATTCCTCGGGCCGCAACGCAGCCTCACCGATATCGAAGGTGCCCGCGACGCGCTGCAACAGCGCTACCAGGCCAAGGGTTACCAGTCGGTATTCGTCGAACTGCCGGAGCAGCAGGTCGAAGGCGGCGTGGTGTACCTGCAAGTCAGCGAAACCCGGATCGGCCGGGTGCGCGTGGTTGGCACCCAGCACTACTCTCCCGTCAATGTGCGCGAAGAAGTTCCGGCGCTGACAGAAGGCAAGGTGGCCGATTTCGCGGCGGTGCAAACCCAGCTGGCGGTTGCCAACCGTAACCCGGGACGCCAGGTGGTGCCGGTCGTGCGCGAAGGGCAGCGCCCGGGAACGATGGATGTCGACTTGCAAGTCGAGGATAAAAATCCCTGGCAGGCGAGCGTCGGCCTGAACAACGACTACAGCGCCGACACCGAAAAGCTGCGTTCGGTGGTCACGCTCGGCCACAACAATCTCTGGCAACGCGGCCATACGGCTTCGCTGACCTATTTCACCGCCCCCGAGGACCGGGACAACGCGCAGGTCTGGTCGGGTTCCTATAACGCCCCCTTGAGTGAGCGCTGGAACGTGCAGTTCGCCGGCTATCAATCCGACAGCAACGTCGCAACCATCGGCGGTAGCAACGTGTTGGGCAAGGGCCATTCCTACGGCGTGTCACTGATCTACAGCGTGCCCCCGCAAGGCGTCTGGGCCAACTCGCTGTCGGTGGGCGTCGATTTCAAGGATTTCGATGAGGCCCTGCAGTTCGGCGGTTCGAGCGATGAAGTGCCGATCAAGTACGCGCCCATCACCCTTGCCTACAACGGCTTTCGCTACACCGAAACCTCGCAGTTCGGCCTGGGCCTGAGCATCGTCGCCGGCACTCGCAGCTTCTTCGGTTATGGCAGCGACGCCGATGAATTTCGCGCCAAGCGCTATGAATCCAATCCCAGCTTCGCGGTGTTCAAGGGCGACAGCACCTTTACCCAGACGTTTGCCGGTGACTGGCAAGCGGCGAGCAAGTTGAGCTTCCAGCTGGCTTCCGGGCCGCTGGTTTCCAACGAGCAGTTTTCCGCCGGTGGCGCCACCAGCGTGCGCGGTTACCTGGCTGCGGAACGCACGGGCGATGACGGGCTGCTGTTTTCCCAGGAACTGCGCACGCCGTCGTTGAGCAAACACCTGGGCGAAGGCCTTGGCAGCTACGTCGACAGTTGGCGTTGGTATGTCTTCGCCGAGGGCGCGCAGATGGCGCTGCAAGACGCATTACCCGACCAGGAAGCCGATTACAGCCTGGCAAGCGTTGGCTTTGGCACTCGCGCGACCTTGCGTGAGTGGTTGTCCGGCAGCCTCGACTGGGGCCTGCCGCTCAAGGACGGCCCCAATACCCGCAAACACGACTCACGCGTGCACTTCAACGTGCAGGCAACTTTTTGACCGGCAGGCAACAGACCTTGGAGCAACCCGTTATGCATCGCTTGATTTTCATTCTTCTCGCTTGCCTGGGCCTTGCGCTGCCGGCAACGGCCAACGCCTGGTGGCAGGACGACTGGCATTACCGCAAACAGATCAGCATCGACACCACCCCCCAGGGCGCGGCGATCAACGAGGCGGTGGGGCGCACTGCGCTGCTGGTGCGTTTGCACACCGGCAATTTCACCTTTGACGGTGTCAACGAAAACGGCTCGGACATTCGCTTTGTCGCCGCCGACGACCACACCGTGCTCAACCACCAGATTGAAAGCTTCGATCCGCTGATGGGCATGGCCTTGATCTGGGTGGACGTGCCCATGGTGGAGGGGGGCAAGCGCTCGGACATCTGGATGTACTACGGCAACCCGAAAGCACCGGCCACCAGCAATCCCCAGTTGGCGTTCGATGCCGATTACAGCCTGGTCTATCACTTCGATGGTGCCGTTGGCGCCCCACCGCGTGATGCCAGCGCCTTTGCCAACCACGCGCAGAACGCACCGGCAGGCATCCTTGACGGCGTGATCGGCCGCGCGGCGCAATTCAACGGCCAACCGCTGTTGTTGCCAGCCAGCGCGTCCCTGGGCGTCAACGCGGGGGGCGCGATGACGTTCAGTACCTGGTTGCGCATGGAGCAGGGGGCAGGGGAACAACTGCTGCTGGCCCGTCGTGACGCCGGCAACTCGCTCTTGGTGGGCATGAACCAGGGCGTTCCTTTCGTCGAGGTGAACGGCCAGCGCGCGGTGGCGAACCAGGCCGTGGCCCTTGGGCAATGGCAACACCTGGCGTTGACAGCCGATGCCAGTGGGTTGCGTTTGTACGTCAACGGCAGAGCGGCGGCCAACCTGGCGCAGCCGCTGCCGGCCTTGCAGAGTGCAATCGCGATCGGTGGCGATGCACCGGCAGCGGTGGCTGTCGGCGCGCCGACCGCGACCTATCAGGCCTTCACCGGCGCCCTCGATGAACTGCGCGTGTCCCGCATCGCTCGCTCGCCCGAGCTGATCCTGGCCGACGCCACCGCACAGGGCGCCGAGTCACGCCTGGTGGTCTATGGCGTGGACGAAGAACAATCCGGCTTCGGCTTCGGCAGCCTGGGTTTCCTGCTCAACGCGGTGCCGCTGGACGCCTGGGTGATCATCGCCGTCCTGGTGCTGATGATGCTGCAGTCGTGGGTGATCATGGTTCGCAAGAGTCGCAATGTCGCCCGTGTCAGCCGTGCCAACGAATTATTCCGCAGTCACTTCGCCAAGGTCGGGACACGGCTGGAAATGCTTGCCGATGAACGCGACCTGGCGCAGCGCCTGGCGGACTCGTCGCTGTGGCGCCTGTATACGGTGGCGGTGGCCGAGATCCGCACCCGCCGCGACCAGGGCGCCGATACGTCGTCGATTTCCGCCGCCACCATCGAAGCCATCCGTTGCTCCATGGACGGCGTCCGGACGCGTGAAAACCAGCAGCTCAGCGCCAAGCTGTCGACCCTGTCCAATGCCATCGCCGGTGGACCCTACATCGGCCTGCTGGGCACGGTGCTGGGGATCATGGTGGTCTTCCTCGGCACCGCCATGGCCGGTGACGTGAACATCAACGCTATCGCGCCGGGCATGGCGGCGGCCCTGTTGGCAACAGCCATGGGATTGTTCGTCGCGATCCCGGCGCTGTTTGGCTACAACCGCCTGACCACGCGCAACAAGGAAGTCAGCGCCGACATGCGGGTCTTCGTGGATGAGTTCATCACCCGCCTGGCCGAGGTCCACGGTGAAAGCCAATCCAGCGAAGCGGCGCATCGACGGGGCAACCACGTCGCCAGTCCGTCGTTGACGGTGTGAGGGGACGACCATGGCCAACCTCAACAGCGCCCTGGACGATGACGAAGATGCCGCCGTCGACACCATCAACATCACGCCACTGGTGGACGTGCTCATGGTGGTGCTGGTGATGTTCATCCTCACCGCCACCGCCCAGGTCTCCGGCATCCAGATCAACCTGCCGAAGGCCAGCTCGACCATCTCGCTTTCGCAGCCCAAGACCAAGGCGATTTCCATCAATGATGGCGGCCAGGTATTCCTCGATGCCTACCCGGTCACCCTCAACGAGCTGGAAGACCGCTTGCGCATCGAGAAGGCGCAGAGCCCGGATTTTCCGGTGATCGTGCGCGGTGATTCCACCGTGCAGTACCAGAAAGTCATTGAAGTGCTGGACCTGTTGCGTCGCCTGGAGCTGTCCCAGGTCGGCCTGGTCACCGGCAAACCGAGCCAGGGCTGAGCCATGACGTCTTTTCCTGAACAGCCGCAGAACGGCCATCTGGAGCAACAGCGCGACGTCACCAGGACGGTGCGTCGAGTACTGCTGTGGAGCGTTGGCCTGCTGGCGGGCGCGGGCCTGGCCTGGCTGCTGTGGACATGGGCCAATGACATGAGCGGCATTCGCCGCGAGGCGCCAAAGATCCCGGCGATCATTCCGTTGCCGCCACCTCCGCCTCCGCCACCGGAAAAACCGCCGGAGCCGGAAAAACCGGTGGAAGAAAAAATCGTCGAGCCCGAGCCCACGCCAGAGCCCGAGGAAGTCAAGCCAGAGGAAGAGGCGCCGCCTTCGCCCGCCGAAGACCTGGCCGACCCGATGCAAATGGACAGTGACGCCCAGGCGGGTTCCGACGCTTTCAACATTGGCGCGGGCAAGGGCGGCGGCATGGCCGGCACCGGCGGCGGGCGCCTCGGCAACGGCACCTACAGCCAGTTCCTGGCCTACAGCTTCCAGCGCTTGCTGCGCGAGTCGCCCGAGCTGCGCAACCTGGCGTTTCGCCTGGAGGCTGACGTCTGGCTGGACCAGGCCGGTCGCGTGACGCGCGTGGAGCTGGGACGCAGCAGTGGCGATGCCGAACTCGACGCCAAGGTCCTGGCGACCTTGCGCGCTTCACCCCATCTGGAACGTCCACCCGCCTCGTTGCAGGTGCCGGTGCGTATCCGCCTACAAGGACGCCGACCGGGCTGAGCCGGGTCGCCAAGAGACCATTAGGAGTTGTGTTCATGATCTGCAAAATCAATCGATTGGCGCTGGGTGTCGGCCTGGTGATCGCCAGCCTGACGGGCAGTGCCTTGGCGCAGACGCCGTCGCAGAACGCTACGGTCAACCTGATCCGCCTGTTGGTTCAACAAGGCGTGCTCAAGCAGGACCAGGCGCAAGCGCTGATCGACCAGGCCGAAGCCGAGGCCGTGCAAGCCCGGCAGGCCGCCGCGACTGCCGCGCCGGTGCCAGCACCCGGCGCGCCGGGGGAGGTGCGGGTGCAATACGTGCCGGCGATCGTGCGGGAACAGATTCGCGACCAGGTGAAGGCCGAGGTGATCGCCCAGGCCAAACAGGAAAACTGGGCACAGCCCAATACCTTTCCCGACTGGGTGTCGCGCATCACGTTTGAAGGCGACGTGCGTTTGCGCAACGAGTCGCGCTATTACTCGGGCAGCAACAGCAACGAGATCGTCGATTTCGCCGAGCTCAATAACAGCGGGCCCTATGACGTCAACCCTAGAAGCGGTACGCAATACCCACCGCTGCTCAACACCCGCGAAGATCGCGAGAACATGCTGCGCTTGCGTGCCCGGATGGGCTTGCGGGCCGCGCTTTCCCCTCAATGGACCGCCGCCATCCGGCTGGGCACGGGCTCGGACAGCAGTCCTGTGTCCACCACCCAGACGCTGGGCGGCGGCTTCGACAAAAAGGACCTGTGGCTCGATCAGGGCTACCTCAATTACCGCCCGACGAAGGAGTGGAGCTTCACCGGGGGACGCATGCCCAATCCATTCATGTCTACCGATCTGTTGTATTCCAACGATCTCAATTTCGACGGTATCGCCGGCTCGTTCAATCACCCGTTGAACCGCGACCTGGCGGTATTCGGCACCTTGGGCGCGTTCCCGGTGGAATACAGCTCCGACAGCGCGTCGAGCGATGGTTTGAACAAAGAAGACAGCGAGAACAAATGGCTCTACGGCGCGCAACTCGGTGCGACCTGGGCGTTTGCGCCGGACAACAGCATCAAGGGCGCGCTGGCCTACTACCAATTTGAGGACATCGAAGGACGACGCTCCAATCCCTGCGCCATCTATGACGGCGCGCCGGCTTGTGACAGCGACGAAACGCGTCCGGCGTTCATGCAGAAGGGCAACACCTTGATGGAGTTGCGCAACCTGGTGCCGGACCCGTCCGCACCGACCACGTCGCCGCAACCACAATTCGTGGGCCTGGCCTCGGAGTTCAACGTGCTTGACCTCAATCTGGCCTGGGACACCTTGCTGTTCGACGATCTCAAGTTGCGCAGCCAGGGCAACTACCTGGTCAACCTTGGCTACGACGAAGGCAAGATGCGCAAGCGCTCGGCCGGTGCGCTGGTCAACAACGTGGACGAAAACGGTGACATCGAAAGCGGCGATACCGCCTGGATGCTGCAGTTCACCCTGGGCAGTTCCCTGGACCTGAAGAAGCGCGGCGATTGGAACCTGTTCGCCGGCTACAAATACATCGAGCCGGACGCCTTGCCGGACGGCTTCAACGACTCCTCGTTCCACCTCGGCGGCACCAACGCCAAGGGTTATTTCCTCGGCGGCAACTACGGCATCGAAGACAACGTCTTCGCGACCGCGCGCTGGTTGAGCAGCGAAGAAGTCTACGGCGCGCCGTTCGATATCGACGTCCTGCAACTTGAGCTCAACACGCGCTTCTAGCGCCGGGAGAGACAGCATGAAAAAGTCATTTCATCCCGCGATCCACGCCGTGGTGCTGCTGTTGGGGCTCGGTGCAGCCCTCGGCGCTTCGGCAGAGACCATGGAGGAACGCTTGCGCGCCCAGTTGCGCAGCACCACCCAACAGCTGCAAGCCTTGCAGAGCGAACAGGCGCAAGGCACCGCCGCGCGCCAGGCGGCGCAAACCGAGCTGAGTGCGGCACAAGCGCAAATCAAGCAACTGACCGCCGAACTCGCCAAGGCGCGCAGCCAGAGCGAACAACTGGGCGCACAGCAAGACGCTGTCCGCAGCAGCGCCCAGGCGCAGATAGCCGCCAGTACCGAGCAGGTCGGCAAGTTCAAGCAGGCCTACGAAGAACTGCTGGGCCGTGCGCGGGGTATAGAGGCGGCGCGTGCCACGCTGCAAGCCAGCCTGACCAGTCGGGACAGTGAAGTGCAGCAGTGCGTGGCGAAAAACCAAGAGATGTACGGCATCGCCAAAGAGATCCTGACTGCCTACGAAAACATCGAGGTCAGCGACGTATTGAAGATCCGCCAACCCTTCGCCAGTGGCGCGCGGGTGAAGTTCGAAGAATTGGCGCAGCGCTATGGCGATGCGCTGTACCAGACCCAGTTCGATGCCACCAAGACCACCGCCGGCAAATAACCATTGATCAAATGACCACAAGGGAAATCCAGTCATGACCGCACAAACACTGATCCTGAGCATCACTCCCGAACAACTGGGCGAACTGCTGCAAGCCGCCGGCTACCGCGTCAATCGTACCGAACAAGGCGCCGTGGTGCAGTTGTTGAGCGCCAGCCAGGGCATTGGCTTTGCCGTGCGTTTCGGCAACCCGGCCGCCACCGAGGGCAGCTTTCTGGATTTCACGTTCAGTTGCGCGCTGCGCATCGAGGGCGAATTGCCTGAAGGCCTGGTCCAGGTATGGAATGCCAGCCGCCGCTTTGCCCGCCTGAGTCGCCAGGGTGATTTCCTGGTGATGGAAATGGACGCCATCGTTGCCGCCGGTGTCAGTGAAGACCACGTGCGTGGCGTGCTGGAACTCTGGGACCGGCTGTTGCAAGAATTCGTGGTGTACCTGCGCGACTACAGCCAGCACGCACGCGAGCAGCAAAAGGACGGTGCGGATGCAACGCAGGAAGCTGCGGTCGAAGAGGCCTGATTACGATGAACAGGTTTAGCAAACTGGCTGGCATCAGTGCGGCTGTCCTGGTGCTCGGCGGCATTGTACTGACGGTGATCTCCAACCCTGACGGCGTATCCCAAGCCTCGGTGCCCGCCGCACAACCGAAACCCGCCAGAACCCCGGCCGAGGCGGCGCCGGCCGTGGCCAGCCTGGGCGAACTGCAACTGAGCAGCGTCGAGCTCAACGCTGTGTTGAGCTCGCTCACACCGCAGGTGCGCGAGCAACTGCGCGGCAATCGTGGCGCACTGGAGGGCTGGATCCGTGCGCGCCTGGCAGAGAAAGCCCTGTTGCAGCAGGCCGACGCCCAGGGTTGGCAGGAGCGTCCGGACATCCAACAGATGACCCGCGCGGCCACCGAGCAGATTTTGCTGCGCACTTACTTGCAATCCGTCAGCCAGGTCCCCGCCGACTATCCGGATGAGCAAGCCCTGCAACAGGCTTACGAGAGTGCCAAGGACAAGCTGCAGAGCCCGGCGTTGTACCGCGTCAGCCAGATCTTCATCGCGGTTGAGCCGGGAGCCAACGAAGAACTGCTCCGCAAGAAAGCCACCGAGCTGGCCCGTCGTGCCCAGGCTCCCAACGCCGATTTCGCCGAGCTCGCCCGGCAGTTTTCCGAGGACCAGGCGACGGCCCAACGGGGCGGTGACAGCGGCTTGCAACCGTTGCAGCAATATGTGCCGGAGATGCGCCAGGTCTTGAGCCGACAACGGGTCGGCAGCGTTTCCGACGCTTTGCGGAGCCAGGCGGGCTTTCACATTCTCAAACTGACCGATATGCAGCCAGCACGCGCCGCCAGCCTGGATGAAGTTCGCGAACAACTGCGCGAGGCGCTGCGCAATCAGCGCCAGGAACAAGTGGCCAGGGCCTATATGGAAGGGCTGGTGAGCAAGGCAACGCTGAGCATCGATGGCGCGCAACTGAATCAGGCATTGGAGTCTGTTCGTTAAGCGGCGCGGTCGCGTGGGGACACCTTAGGGAGGAGGGCGTATGGCTTTGGAGGACGTTGGCCAGATTCACGATTGTGCGCGGTTGCCACCCTCGATCAATAGCGATGATCGGCATCTGGATAACCTCAAGGATCTCCAGGCGTTGGAGTTTTTCCTGGTGACGGCGCGCTGCAGCTGCTTCATGCAGGCGGCGCGGAGCTTGAACGTCAAAGCGTCGTTGCTGCGAAAAAAGCTCTCGCGGTTGTCGATCCATTACGGCAGTCCCTTGTTCGAGCACCGAGGCAATGCACTGGTGCTCAGCCAGGACGGTCGGCGCCTGCGCAACCAATTGTTGGCTCACCGAGCCTTGCTGGCTTTGCCTGATGCTTTCGTCGAGGATCAGGCACTGGTTCGCGTGGCCGTGGCGGAGCCCCTGCTGCACGACATCCTCAATCGCGAGCTGCTCGGTTTCGTACGTCAACACGCCAACGTGCGCCTGAACTTGCTGCGTCTCGACAGTAACCCCGACCAGGAGCCGGCCGAGGCGGACGTTGTCGTCTGGCTTACCGACCCGCAGGCGCAAGCGCCGCGGCTATCGTTTCCGGTGGCTGAGCTCAGTTGCCTCGCCGAACTGGAGTACATCCCGCACATTGCCAAGCGTTATTCACGGGAAGCGAGCCGCCCACGCAGTCTGGCCGAGCTGCAGGACTACATGCTGGTGAGCCTGCACGACTACGCGAAAATGCCTTCCCTGCAACCTTGGAACAGCACTGTCGGCACGCGTCGCTCCGGCGTGACCCAGGTCAACTCCTATGAACTGATGCGCCAGATGATCCAATGGAGCGCCTGCGTCGGCCTGCTGCCGCATTACGTCTGCGCACTCGACAAGACGCTGCAGCCTTTGCCCGACTTGTTCGACCGAGGAATGCCGATGCAGGTCTGGATGGCCGTACACCGCGATGAAGCTCACAGGGAAGAGGTTGCCCGGCTGGCAGCGCTGGTTCGCGCGGCGTTTGAACAGCTCAGGGAGTGGTTCCAGAACGAGCGTTGACACGCCGGGCGGCGGATTGGCTTGGGTGCCGAGCCGGTTTGACGAACCGATGGAGACGAGGCATATTGCGCTCGGTTGTGTCTATTTGTGCTCGTTTATGCAGGTTGTGGATCCATGAGTACCCCTCTCGAAGTATTCCCCGGCGAACGCCAACGATTGATCAGCGAGCGGCTAGCCCTGTATGGCCGGGTCATCGCGGCTGATCTGGCGAGTGAATTCAACGTTTCCGAACACTCGATACGTCGCGACCTGGGCGCTTTGGCTGCGGCCGGTCTGTGCAAGCGCGTCTATGGCGGTGCGATTCGCTTGCCGGCGGCCGAAGCGCCGATAGACGTCCGAATCCATCAGGACTCGGCCCGCAAGGACAATCTTGCCCGCGCTGCGGCTTCGCTGCTCAGCGCGGGGCAGCACGTCTTCCTCGATGCCGGGTCGACCAACCTGGCTATCGCCCGCGCCATCGATCCAGGCCTGCGCTTGACCCTCACCACCAACTCGCCGTTGATCGCGGTGGAGCTGATGAAGCTGCCCAGCGCCGAAGTCATCCTGCTGGGTGGTCGCCTGAACCCTGTTGCGGGCGGCGCGATCGGGTTGGCGGCTGTCCAGCAATTGCGCCAGTTCAATTTCGATGTGTGTTTCGTGGGTGCCTGCGCCATCGACCCGGACAACGGCGTCACGGCGTTTGGCCTGGACGACGCCGAATTCAAGCGCGCGGTGGTCGCTGCGAGCGGTCAGGTGGTGGTGGCGGTCACCAACCAAAAGCTATCCAGCGTTGCGCATTACCAGGTCGCATCCTGCGAAGAAGTCACCGCGCTGGTGGTGGAGCACGATGCGCCGCACGAACGACTCGATCCTTTTTTGGCGCGGATATCCAAAGTCATGAAGGCGCCCGCCAAGGCCTGAGGTGAAACGATGGGATACAAGCCCATTGTCCGCCAGCCGATTTACGTCTAGTTTGCTGCCCCATCACAACTACAAAAGTCAGGAGTCATCGATGCAACCGATTCGTCTCGGCCTGGTGGGCTACGGCAAGATCGCCCAGGATCAACACGTCCCCGCCATCCGCGCCAACCCTGCGTTCGAGCTGGTGGCGGTCGCCACGCAAGGGCAGCCGTGCGCCGGCGTGGAGAACTTCCAGTCCTTGGGCGAATTGCTGGAAAACGGTCCGCACGTCGATGCGATTGCCTTCTGCACGCCGCCGCAAGGGCGCTTCGGCCTGGTTCGCCAGGCGCTGGAAGCGGGCAAGCATGTGCTCGTGGAAAAGCCGCCGTGCGCCACCTTGGGCGAAGCGATGGAATTGGTCGAGCAGGCGCGTGAAAAGGGGGTCAGCGGCCTGTTCGCCTGGCATTCGCGTTATGCGCCCGGCATCGAGGCGGCCCGCGACTGGCTCGCCAGCCGCACGCTGCAAAGTGTCCAGATCGACTGGAAGGAAGACGTGCGCAAATGGCACCCGGGCCAGGCGTGGATCTGGCAACCCGGCGGCCTCGGTGTGTTCGATCCGGGCATCAATGCCTTGTCCATCGCTACCCACTTGCTGCCCCGCGCTCTGTTCGTCGAGTCCGCCGAGCTGCGCGTCCCCGATAACTGCCAGTCGCCGATTGCCGCCAGCATCAAGATGTCCGACGCCGGCCATCTCGACATCCGCGCGGAGTTCGATTTCGACCATGGTCATGACGAGCTCTGGAGCATCGAGATTCGTTGCGCCGAAGGCACCTTGCGCCTGGACAACGGCGGCGCGCTGTTAAGCATCGACGGTGTACGCCAGGCGGTGTCGGAGGAGGGCGAATACGCGGCGGTGTACCGGCATTTCCAGCAACTGATCGGTGCCAAGGCCAACGACATGGACCTGCAACCGCTACGCCTGGTTGCGGACAGCTTTTTCGTCGGTAGCCGGACGTTGGTCGAGCCGTTCTACGATTGATCTTGCCCACGCGCCGATCGTCCTGGCGACGATCGGCGCGCCGCATGCCTATTGATGTATTTCGGCAACCGACATGGTGAAGACCAGCTTCGATTTGCCCGCGTTGGAATAGGCGTGGGCGACATCGGTTTTCGCCACCGCCGAGCTTCCGGCGGGAATCACCAGTTCTGTTTCCCCCACTACGCACTTCAACGTGCCTTTCTCGACATGGAACAGCTCAAGCGTGCCTTGAGGGTGTCCGGCTGAAGAAAAGGATTCGCCCGGGAACATCTCCCAGCGCCACAACTCGATCATGTTCGGGCCGGTCGTCCCGGCGAGCAGGCGTGCAGTGCCTCCCAATTCCCCGGTCCACAGCGTCGGGATGTCCTGGCTGTCGATGATGTGGGCCGACGGTGGCTCCGCCACGTTGACGATATCCGCCACTGAAAGGCCCAGCGCCGCAGCAATCTTGCACAAGATGCCGATGCTCGGGTTCGCCGTGCATTTCTCGATCTCGACCACCATCCCTTTGCTGACGCCCGAGCGCCGGGACAGCTCGTCCAAGGTGATTTTCTGAGCCTTGCGCGTCTGCTTGAGCGTGCGGGCAACGGCCAGGCTCACCGCGTGGGCATCCGCGCCAGGCGTGGTCGATAGAGTGGTATTCAGGGTCATCACCAAAGAGTCGTGAGGAAGATAGGCCAGGATTCTCGACGGTTGCCGGTGGCGTCGTCAATCAGCTCGTCGGAGTTTATCGACCAGAAAAGTCGATATATTGACTTTGGCTGTCGGCGATGACTAGCATGAAAGCCAATTTGGATCGCTGGAGAACCTTGATGCTGTCAGTACTGCCGTTGATCGACCAAGCCGTTGCCGAGCTGGCGCCCGGGTTCAGGGCCCTGAGCATCGTGGTGCAGGCTGCGCCGCTGACCCAACCGGACGTCGCCCGCACGGCCCTGGATCGTGCCTGCCAATCGGTGCTCGCCGGCGGTCCCGCCTGGGGTGAGGCCCACCTGCAGCAATGGGCCGACACGTTTCGACAGTTCGGCGCCAAGCCACAACGCACGCCATGCTCGGCAGAGGCCCTGCGCAAGCGCGTGCTGCGGGACGGCGGCTTGCCGAGCCTGGATCCCGTCGTCGATCTCTACAACGCCATCAGCATCGAGTACGCGATCCCCGTCGGCGGCGAAAACATCGAAGCCTACGTGGGCTCGCCGCGGCTCGTGATCGCCGACGGCTCCGAACCGTTCGACACCATGAAAGAAGGCGCGCCCGCCCATGAATTTCCAGACGCCGGCGAAGTGGTCTGGCGCGACGACCAGGGCGTGACGTGCCGTCGCTGGAACTGGCGTCAGGGCGTCAGGACACGCCTCGATGCGGACGCCAGGCACATGTGGTTCATCCTCGAAAGCCTGCCGGCGATGCCGCTCGAAGCGTTGACCGAGGCGGGCGACAGGCTGATCGAAGGGTTGCAGGCGATGATGCCGGGTGTACAGATCGAGAGTGCATTGGTCGGTCCTGGCGCTCACTGAACAACAGGTTGTCCCGCAGAGGGCAAGAGGGTGTCTCATTCATGAACTACGTCAGCACGCGGACACCCGGCAAGACCTACGCATTCAGCGAAGTGCTCATGGGCGCGTATGCCCCGGATGGCGGATTGTTCGTTCCTGGCAAGGTGCCTCGGTTTACGGATCAGGCGCTTTCCCGGCTGGAGTGGCTGCCTTTCCATGAGCTGGCCTGCGAGGTGATCGGTCCTTTCCTGGGCGACTGGATACCTCGGGAGCAGTTGTTCCGAATCGTCGAGCAGGCTTATTGCGGCTTCAAGAGCAGGGCGGTCGCGCCGCTTTACCAGACGGCGACTAACGAGTGGGTGCTGGAGTTGTTTCACGGGCCTGCCAACGTCTATCAGGACTTCGGCCTACAGCTGATGGCCCGTCTGATTGAGTACACGTTGTCCAAGAGTGGCAAGGAGGCCTTGGTGGTGGGCTGCACCGGCGGCGACACCGGTGCGGCGGCGATCAAGGCTTTTAACGGCGTGCAAGGCGTGACACTGGTCGTACTGCACCCGTCACGGGGCATGACGCAGGCGCATCGACGGCGTTTGTTGAGCACCGGGCAAGCCAACGTCATCAACATCGAAGTCGACGGGGACTACGCCGATTGCCATCGGTTATGCGAGAAGTTCCTCAAGGGCAGCCACCGAACCCGCAAATCGCTCATCTCCTTCAATTCGGTGAATTGGGTAAGGGTACTGGCGCACCTGTCGTTCTTTTTCTATTCGGCGCTTCAACTCGGGGCACCAAAGAGGGAGGTGGCCTTCAGCGTGCCCACCGGCAACTTCGGTGCGCTGTACGCAGGGTATGTGGCCAGGGAAATGGGCTTGCCCATCAGGCAATTGATCGTGGCCACGAACGCCAATGCGGGCCTGCACGAATTCCTGCAGAACAACCTCTACCGCCGCCATGAAATCCGCGCCACCCAGACGCCGTGCATGAACGTCTCCGTGGCTTCGAACTTCGAGCGGTTGCAATGGAGTGTGCTCAATGGTTGCGGGAACAAAGTCGCCAGGAACATGGAGCGGCTGGAGGAAGACGGGCGGATCCAATTGGAACAGGACGAATGGCTGCAAGCGCGCAAATTGTTCGACTCCCTCGCTGTGGAGGATGCGGATGCCTTCAATAGCATCCATGAGGTTTTCGTGCAGAGCGGTTACCTGATCAGTCCACCCACGGCCATAGGCTTGCGTGCGGCGCGTGTCAGCCGGCGCAGCTTGCTGATTCCGATGATTTGCCTGGCGACCACCCATCCATCGATCAGTGATGCCGGGCTGCAGCGTTTGTCCGACCGAAGTTGTATTTCAATACCCAATGATATAGCCGCGCTGGTGCAGTTTATTGATGACTTGTCCAAAGACACGGAGTCTCGCTCGTTATAAAACCGGAGTCAGCGATGAAACGTGTTCTCGATAAAGTTGATGAAAAAATACTGGATGAGCTGACCCGTCATGCACGGCTTGCCCATAATGAAATCGGATTGAAAGTCAATTTGTCGCGCAATGCCGTGCGACTCAGGATTGAGCGATTGGAACGCGATGGTTATATCCGGGGATATACCATCGTCAAGGGCACGCCGGCGGCGGAAGCAGGGCCTATCAGGGCGCTGGTCTTTGTCTATCGAAAGGACCGGATGCGCGATGCCGAGGTGGTCCGGTCAGTGGCCACCATTCCCGAAGTCACGTCCTGCAACGTGATGAGCGGTGATCTCGACATCGTCTTGACCGTAGAGGCGCTGAATTCGGATCGCATCCACAAAGTCTGGAGCGAGATCTCGGCGTTGCCGGGTGTATTGAATACCGTCACGTCTTTCGTCTTGTCTTGCACTAAGTAAACCGAAAAGCGAAGTGTGCCGATGCGCGAGCAAATTGCTCGTAATAACGCGCTGTTTGCCATCTTCGTAAACATCAATGGCGGAATTATCATCGTCAGTACCTAACTATAACAACGAGAACGTGCCGTGGCTGACTGTGCAGTTACCTGTTTGGTATTGAAACAACAGGTCCATCATTATGAATAATTTGAGTCTCTCGCTCGCGGCTGATTATAAGGCGATGGTTGTTAGCAACCCCTTTGACGGTTCTCCAGTGGGTGAGGTGATGGACATGCCCGCTTCATCAGCGACCCCGCTGATTGACACGGCACTGCTGGGGGCCCTGGTTGCCAGGGAGCTGCCGCGACATGAACGGGCGCGGATATTGGAAGCCACCGCGTCAGGTGTCGAAGCCGACAGGGATGCGTTTGCCCGGCTTATCGTGGCCGAGTCCGGGAAAACCTTGAAGCAAGCAAGGAAGGAAGTCTCGCGCTGCATCAACACCTTGAAACTCTCCGCTGAGGAAGCCAGGCGCAATGCCGGCGAGATGATCCCGTTCGATGCCTACGCCGGGTCGGAGTCCCGCCAGGGCTGGTACACCCGCGAGCCGCTCGGCGTCATTGTCGCCATCACGCCTTATAACGATCCGCTGAATCTGGTGGCCCATAAGCTCGGACCGGCCATCGCAGGTGGCAACGCGGTCGTGCTCAAGCCTTCCGAGTTGACGCCGCTGTCGGCGATCAAACTGGTGGGTTGTCTGATCGACGCCGGCTTGCCGCCCGGCGTGGTCAGCGTTGCGACAGGTGGCGCTGCGTTGGGCAAGGCCCTGGTCGCGCACCGCGCGGTGCGCATGGTTTCGTTCACCGGGGGCTTCGTCACCGGTGAGCAGATTTCCCGTATCGCCGGCCTGAAGAAGCTGGCAATGGACTTGGGCGGCAATGCGCCGGTAATCGTCATGGCCGACAGCGACCTTGCCGCTGCCATTGACGCCTGCGTGTCGGGTGCGTTCTGGGCAGCGGGGCAGAACTGCATTGGCACTCAACGCATCTTGATCGAGGCGCCGGCCTTTGACGCCTTCAAAAAAGGCTTTGTCGAAAAGACCCGCGCACTGGTCGTCGGCGATCCTGCGGACGAGCGCACGGACGTCGGCCCCATGATCAGCGAAGCGGCGGCCAAGCGCGCTGAAGCGTTGGTCAACGAAGCGGTTGATCACGGCGCCACGTTGCTGTTCGGCAACCTGCGCGTGGGCTCGCTGTATTCGCCAACGGTCCTGGAAAACGTCGGCTGCGATTGTCCGCTCTGGTACGAGGAAGTCTTCAGCCCGGTGGTGATGCTGCAATCGGTGGGCTCGCTGGAAGAGGCGTTGACGCTGGCCAATGAGCTGCAATACAGCCTGCACGCCGGCATTTTCACCCGAGACCTGAACGTTGCCCTGAGCGCCGCCAAACGGCTGGAGGCGGGTGGTGTGATGATCAACGATTCGTCGGATTTCCGTTTTGATGCGATGCCTTTCGGCGGCTTCAAATACGGAAGCATGGGCCGCGAAGGCGTGCGTTTTGCCTACGAGGAGATGACCCAGCCCAAGGTCGTCTGCCTTAACCATACAGGCACCGGTGCAAGCGTGATTTCACCCGGCAAGACAACAACATCCTTCTGAGGAAATACCCATGCGTCCTGATAAAAAGAACCTGTCCTCGCTGTCTGCGGCCACCCTGGCGGTGCATGGCGGCAACGTTGCCGACGCCACCAGTGGCGCGGTTCGCACGCCCCTGGTGATGGCCAACTCTTATCTGCTGCCTGAAGACCCGGCCACCATGGACTGGTCGAGTCCGGACGGGCTGGTGTACACGCGCAACCAAGGTCATAACCAGGTGTGCCTGGAGAAAAAACTCGCCGCACTCGAAGGTTGTGAAGCGGCTGTGGTATTCGCCACCGGCGTGGCGGCGTTGCATTCGGTGTTTTTCTCATTCCTGAAAAGCGGCGATCACGTCATCGTCAGCGATATTACCTATCAGGCGGTCTGGCGGCTCTTTGCGGAACTGCTGCCTGAGCGCTACGGCATCGAAGCGACGTTCGTCGACGTGGGTGACCTGGATTCGGTGCGCCAGGCCCTACGGCCCAATACCCGGCTGATCCACACCGAAGTGATCGCCAACCCGACCACCAAGGTGGCGGACATCGGAGCGCTGACTGAAATTGCCCATGCCCATGGCGCGTTGATCAGCGTGGACGCGACGTTCACGCCCCCGCCATTTTTCCGCGCCAGCCAACAGGGCGTCGATTTTGTCGTGCACTCGTTGACCAAATACATCAACGGCCACGGCGATGCCATGGGGGGCGTGGTGATCGGCACCCAACGGATGATCGACAAGATCAAGAACGATGCGCTCGTCGACCTCGGCGCGACCATCTCGCCGTTCAACGCCTGGATGATCATGCGCGGCTCGGTCACGCTGCCGCTGCGCCTGAACCAGCTATTGAGCAGCGCCGGGAAAATCGCTGAATTTCTCGACTCCGACGATCGCATCGCCTACGTCTATTACCCCGGGCTGGCGTCTCATCCCCAGCATGAATTGGCGCGCCGACAGTTCGCCGGCAAGGGGTACGGAGCCATGATGGCGTTTGCGGTGAAAGGCGATCCGGACACGCAAAACCGCTTTGTCTCGAACCTGCGCATCATCACGTCAGCGGTATCACTGGGGCATGATGAGTCGCTGATCGTGCACGTCGGCGCGGAGGGCCGGGGCGGTTTCGACAAGTACCCTGAAGAATTCCGCCAGTACGGGCATTTGCGCTTTTCGGTCGGTTTGGAAGATCCCGAAGATCTGATCAGCGACATCACCGCCGCGCTGGATGAAACATTCAAGTAACTTGGCTGATCAGGTCGCGCAACAGGGTTTGGTCAACCCGTCTTTGCCCCCGTACCAGCGGGGGTTCTTTTAATAAGATTATGAGCAATTATCTCATTCAGTCATTGCTGAGTGCCCCTGGATAATTGCCCATGTATTTAATGGAGTTGGATTGTGGCTTGGCTGAGTTTAATAATTGCTGGATTACTTGAAGTGGTTTGGGCGTTTTCGATGAAACAGTCCGATGGATTAACTCGGGTCGGCCCGACGGTGATTACCCTGATAACGGTCATTGCCAGTTTTGCCTTGCTGTCCTATTCAATGAAAAGTTTGCCGCTCGGCACCGCCTATACCATCTGGACAGGCATTGGCGCGGTGGGAGCGTTCGCGGCAGGCATCATTTTCCTGGGCGAGCCGGCCAGCCTGTCGCGGGTCGTGGCTGCGGTCCTGATTGTCAGTGGTTTGTTGATGATGAAGTTGGTTTCTGCCTGAAAGGCGAGCGGTTTGCTCGTAATATCGTTCACTTTGCCATATTCGTAAAACCGCGACGCTCCGGTAATGTTCAAGTCGAAATCGTTGCGCTCGTGGAACACCAGTGCCCGACATCGATTGCCCTTAATCCAATTACAATAGTTAGGGATGTATTTATGATTTCGTTGAGAAAGTTGTGTGCGGTCCTGCTGTTACCGTTATGTGTGGGCGTGGCTTCGGCCAAGGACTACACGACACTGCGCTTTGGTGTCGATGCCAACTACGCGCCCTTCGAATCCAAATCGGCCGATGGCAGCCTCAAAGGGTTTGATATCGATCTGGGCAACGCTATTTGCGCCAGGCTGCAAGTCAAGTGCGTCTGGGTCGAGAGCGATTTCGACGGTCTTATTCCTGGTCTGAGGGCTGGCAAGTTCGACGGCATCCTGTCTTCCATGACCGTGACCCCCACACGCGAAAAAGCCATCGACTTTTCGGACGAACTCTTTTCCGGTCCTACCTCCTACGTGTTCAAGAAAGGCTCGGGGCTGAGCGAGGAGGTGGCTTCGCTCAAGGGCAAGACCGTCGGTTATTTCCAGGGCAGCATCCAGGAGGCCTACGCAAAATCTGTCCTGGAGAAAGCGGGTGTGAAAACCCAGTCCTACCAGAATCAGGATCAGGTTTATTACGACCTGGTGGCGGGGCGCCTGGACGCCTCCATCCAGGACACGCTGCAAGCGAAACTGGGTTTCATGGCGTCGCCTCAAAGTGCCGGTTATGAACTCAGCAACACCGTGGACAGCCCCTACCTGCCGGCCAAGACGGCCATCGGCATTGCCAAGGGCAACGCCGACTTGAAGGCCCTGTTGAACAAGGCCATCCAGGCGCTCCATGACGATGGCACCTACGATTCGATCCAGAAGCAATATTTCGGCGATCTGAATCTCTACAGCGGCAAATGACCCTCCGACGCTCGTCCGCGGGGATGGGCATCTTTTCGCCTGAGGTTGCTGACCATGATCGACACACTATCAAACGCGTTGGAGCTCGCAGGGTTCAGCCTGAAGGGCTTCGGGCCGCTGTTGCTGAACGGTGCCTGGATGACCGTCAAATTGTCCGTCGCTTCGCTGCTGCTCAGTGTGCTGTTGGGACTTGCCGGGGCCAGCGCCAAGCTCTCCGGCAAGCACTGGCTTCGCATGCCGGCGCAGCTCTACACCACGCTTATTCGCGGCGTACCGGACCTGGTGCTGATGCTGCTGATTTTCTACAGCCTGCAAACCTGGCTGACGATGATCACGATCGCGCTGGGATGGGACTACATCGAGATCAACCCGTTCGCGGCCGGGATCCTCACCCTCGGATTCATCTATGGTGCCTATTTCACCGAGACCTTTCGCGGCGCGATGCTCGCCGTTCCCCGTGGGCAATTGGAAGCCGCCACTGCGTATGGCTTGAGCCGGGCGCAACGCTTTCGCCTGGTGGTTTTTCCGCAGATGATGCGCTTTGCCCTGCCGGGGCTGGGCAACAACTGGATGGTCATCCTCAAGGCCACTGCGCTGGTCTCGATCATCGGGCTGGCTGACCTGGTAAAGGCCGCCCAGGACGCGGGCAAGAGTACCTACCAACTGTTCTTTTTCCTGATGCTGGCGGCGTTGGCCTATCTGGTCATCACCAGCGTCTCCAACGTTGCCCTGCGTCACCTGGAACGGCGTTATGCAACGGGTTGCCGGGAGGCCGTGCGATGATCGAACTCCTGAAGATGTACGGGGAGCCGTTTTTCTACAGCGATGGGCAGCAGATCACGGGCCTGGCGATGACGCTTTGGCTGCTCAGCGCCTCCCTTTTCGTCGGCTTCATCGTGTCGATCCCGCTGTCCATTGCCCGTGTCTCGTCCCGTTGCCTGGTGCGCTGGCCGGTGCAGTTCTACACCTACCTGTTTCGCGGGACGCCGCTCTATATCCAGTTGCTGATCTGTTACACCGGCATCTACAGCCTGGCGGCGGTACGGGCGCAGCCGTTGCTGGATGCGTTCTTTCGCGATGCGATGAACTGCACGATCCTGGCGTTTGCCCTCAACACTTGCGCCTACACCACAGAGATTTTCGCCGGGGCCATTCGCAGCATGGCCCATGGTGAAGTCGAGGCGGCCAAAGCCTATGGCCTGTCCGGTTGGAAGCTCTACGCCTTCGTGATAATGCCTTCCGCGCTGCGCCGTTCGCTGCCGTACTACAGCAACGAAGTCATCCTGATGCTGCATTCCACGACGGTGGCCTTCACCGCGACGGTACCGGACATCTTGAAAGTGGCCCGGGACGCCAACTCCGCGACCTTCCTGACCTTCCAATCGTTTGGCATAGCAGCGCTGATCTACCTGGCGGTGACGTTCGCACTCGTCGGCCTGTTCCGCCTCGCCGAGCGTCGCTGGCTGGCTTTCCTCGGCCCGGCTCATTAGTCATGCCTGCCTGAACGTTGTCCATCCCGATCCGCTTAAAGAAGAAGATTGCGACATGTACAAACTGACCGTTGAAGATTTGCACAAAAGCTACGGCAACCACGAAGTGCTCAAGGGCGTGTCGCTCAAAGCCTGTACCGGCGATGTCATCAGCCTGATTGGGGCCAGCGGCTCCGGTAAAAGTACCTTCCTGCGCTGTATCAATTTTCTCGAAACCCCCAACGATGGCGCCATGAGCCTGGACGGCAAGCCGATTCGCATGGTCAAGGATCATCTGGGGTTGCACGTGGCCGACGCCAGTGAGTTGCAGCGCCTGCGCACGCGCTTGGCGATGGTATTCCAGCATTTCAATCTGTGGGGGCACATGACGGTGCTCGACAACATCAGCCTTGCGCCGCGCCGGGTGCTGGGTGTCGGTAAGAAAGAAGCTGAGGAGCGGGCCCGGCATTACCTGGAAAAGGTCGGGTTGCCGGCGCGGGTGGCCGAGCAATTTCCGGCCTTTCTGTCGGGTGGCCAGCAGCAACGGGTCGCCATTGCCCGCGCGCTGGCAATGGAGCCCGAAGTCATGCTCTTCGACGAGCCGACCTCTGCCTTGGACCCTGAGTTGGTGGGAGAGGTACTCAAGGTCATTCAGGGACTTGCGGAGGAAGGTCGGACCATGATCATGGTGACGCATGAAATGAGCTTCGCCCGCAAGGTATCGAGCCAACTACTGTTTCTTCATCAGGGTCAGGTCGAGGAGCAGGGCGGGGCCGAGATCCTCGACAACCCGCGCAGCGAGCGCCTGCAGCAATTCCTGTCCAATGGGTTGAAGTGAAGCAGCCGGGGGAGCCGATGACGACGCGTCAGGTCACGGCTACTCCAGATCCTCAGCCCGATGCCGCTCCGGCACCTGACTCGCCTCATCGCCCCAGGTCCGGTTGACACGCTGTCCTCGCTTGACCGCGGGCCGATTGGCGATTTCCTCGGCCCAGCGCTGCACGTGGGTGTATTCGTGGGCCGACAGGAACTCGGCCGCCGAGTACACGTTGTTCCGCACCAGTTGGCCGTACCAGGGCCAGACCGCGATGTCGGCGATGGTGTACTGGTCGCCGGCCAGGTACCTGTTTTCGGCCAGGCGACGGTCCAGTACATCCAGTTGGCGCTTGGCTTCCATGGTGAAGCGGTTGATGGGGTATTCCATTTTTTCTGGCGCGTAGGCGTAGAAATGGCCGAAACCGCCGCCCAGGTAAGGCGCCGAGCCCATCTGCCAGAACAGCCAGTTCAGGGTTTCAGTACGGCCGGCCGGATCGCTGGGCAGCAAGGCGCCGAATTTTTCCGCCAGGTACAGCAGGATCGAACCGGACTCGAACACACGGAGCGGCGGCTCGACGCTGCGATCCAGCAGGGCCGGGATCTTGGAGTTCGGATTGACCTCGACGAAGCCGCTGGAGAACTGGTCGCCTTCGCCGATGCGAATCAGCCAGGCGTCGTATTCCGCGCCGGCATGCCCGAGGGCCATCAGCTCTTCGAGCATGATCGTGACTTTCACGCCATTGGGCGTTGCCAATGAATAGAGTTGCAGCGGGTGCTTGCCCACCGGCAACGGCTTCTCATGGGTCGGCCCGGCGACAGGCCGGTTGATGCTGGCGAACTGGCCACCCGAGGGGGCCTCATGTTTCCAGACTTTGGGTGGAACGTAAGACGCTTGGCTCATGAAACGTACCTTATCGTTGAATGCATGTGTTCCGGGACGAAGCCATAGCACATTTGCGCTATGGCACGCGTCGAGACATGGACTCTAATCTATGGGCGCTCTGTCAGGCAGACAAGGGCAGTGGGCAAATGAGTCGAATCGACAGGGAGCTGCTTTTGAATAACACACCGTCAAGCCATCCAGACGTGAACACCGATGATCGCAAGCGTGTCGCCGGGGGGCTCGCCCTTGCCGCCTGCACATGGACCGTCATGACCGCTGTGTCGGCGGCATACGCGGCAGACGTGTCGTCCGCTCCCTGCACCCGCGAGACCGATTTCCAGCCCGGCACCGTGGTGATGTCGGAAAGTCGCGACAATCTTTCGCCAACCACCAGTCGCAGTAAAACCGAGACCCTGGCCCGTGAAACCTTTGCCGGCGCCGATCCGGTGGTATCACTGCACACGTCGTATCTGAACAAAGTGCCGTTTTACCTCACCAAGACCTATGCGGAAATCAAGGATGGCCAACTGATTCGCTACGGCGACCGGCATGGCGATGGGGCGTCGCTGGTGACTTCGACATACAGCCCGCCGCCCGCCACGCCGATCGATCTGCAGCCTGGCCAGACGGTCACCGTCAACTACAAGAACAAGGCGCAGAGTGCCGGCGGGACGGTGGAGTTCGATATTTCCGAGAAGCTGACCTACAACGGCCGGGAAACCCTCACGACCGCGCTAGGAACATTCGATACCTGCAAGTTCACCAACGAAATCACCACGGGCGGCGCCGCCAGGCAGGTCGTCGTGGTGCATAACTGGTTCCCGGTGGACGGGCCTTATCGTGGCCAGTCGATTCGCTCGGTCACGCCTGCGTTCAACGGTGTCCCGGAAAGAATCAGTGAAATCATCAATATGAAATATTCCACGCGATAAGCGTTTTTTCAGACCTGGGTACGGTCGCTATATTTCCTTTGGCGATAGTCCAGTAAGTGCGCCGATATAGTCTTTCTTGACGTCAAAAGATAATTCCTTCGAACCATTTCAGTCCTTGAGTTATTCGCCGATAGCCCTTTGAGGTCCGGTGAATTTCTTGGGTTCGTCGAGGGTACGTCATGTTTAACACAACACTAAAAAATGAACTGACGGCCAGGACGGCCGACTTGGCAACCTATAAGGGACTGGTCGGTGCGCTGGAACGGTCCATGGCCGTGATCGAGTTCAGCCCGGATGGAAAAGTGCTTCGGGCCAACCAGAACTTTCTCAACACCATGGGTTATCGCGAAGATCAATTGGCGGGCTTGTCGCACCGCAATTTCTGTACCCCTGCATTGGCCGGCAGTGCCGAATACCGCGAGTTCTGGGACCGGCTACGGTCCGGTCAATTCGTTTCCGGGACGTTCCAGCGGATCAGTGGCCAAGGCCGCAATGTCTGGCTGGAGGCCAGTTACAACCCCGTCCTGGATGAGCAGGGCAAAGTCGCGAAAGTGGTCAAGTACGCACTGGACGTCACCGCTCGGGTGGCCAGCGATGCGGAAATCCGTGGCCGGCTGGTGGCACTGGATCGGGCCATGGCGGTGATCGAATTTGACTTGGGCGGCAATATCCTGACCGCCAATGAAAACTTCCTCCAGACCATGAATTACTCGCTGGCGGAGATCAAGGGCAAGCACCATCGCTTGTTCTGCGAGACGAGCCTGGTCAACTCTTCCGAATACAGCGACTTCTGGCGTCGTCTCAATGCCGGCGAGTTCTTCAGCGGTCAATTCAAGCGCCTCGGCAAACATGGCAAGGTGGTTTGGCTGGAAGCCAGCTATAACCCGGTCTATGACGCGGAAGGCAAACTGAGCAAGGTCGTCAAGTTCGCCAGTGACATCACCGAACGGGTGGAAAAGTTCGAAGAAGATTCACGCGGTGCTTCCCGTGCGTACCACATTTCTTCCGAGACAGAGAGAGTCGCCGAACAGGGCGCCCAGGTGATCCAGCAAACCGCCAAGGAGATGCGCCAGATCGCCGAAAACATCGGCGCCTCCGCGCGCCTGGTCGGGCAACTGGGCGCGCGTTCGGAAGAGATCACCGCCATCGTCAACACCATTCGCGGTATCGCCGACCAGACCAACCTGCTGGCGCTCAACGCCGCCATCGAGGCCGCGCGGGCCGGCGACCAGGGCAGGGGCTTTGCGGTCGTGGCCGATGAAGTCCGGCAACTGGCCGGGCGCACCAGCCGCTCGACCTCGGAAATCGCCGAGATGATCGGCATGATTCTCTCCGAAACCCGCGATGCGGTGGCCAGCATGAGCGTGACCCACGAGGGCGCGCTGCGCGGCGTTACCCTGGCGGACCAGGCGGGATCGGTCATCGTGCAGATCAGGGCCGGGACCACCGATGCGCTGGAGGCGGTGAGCATGTTTGCGTCCAAGCTCGACGAGTCGGAAGTGATTCCTAAAACGGCGATTGGCTGGGTCGGCTAGGTTGACGGCTGCGTCTGGGGGGAGTCCAAGAGGGACCGCTCCCCAGACGGTTCAATAAAACGGGTGCCTCAATAGACCCGGTAATATTTCACCACGTCATCCACGAAATAAATGGTCAAGACGGTGCCCTGGGTCTGGCTCTGGCCGGTTTTCTGGCCGGTGACGCTACCGACGTCATTGGCAACACCCTGGGCTTTGGAAATTTGCGCGGAGGTGTCGTACATCTTCAGGCTCGTCTCGGTGGAGACATACTTGTGAGCCAGCTTCATGTATTTATCCAGGCCTTCTTCCCTTTTGTCATAAGTCCAGTTCGACTCATTGCTGGTGCTGGTCGAATTGAGCTCCTCGCTCGCCGGTGCGCCAAACATCTGGGTGATCTGGCTCTTGGTGGTCTTGCCCGGAATGATGGTTTGCTTCAGGTAACCGACGTTGTATTTCTGTGCGCCGGCGTTCAGCGAATTCATCAAGTCCCCCGTGTTTGTACAACCCCCCAGGACGCCCGCCAGCAAGCACAGTGCCATTCCGTTTTTAAGTGTTTTTCCATACTTGAAAGACATAAGACTCACCTTGAGTAATGTTCAGGACCGTTCCATTTCACCCAGCCAGGCGCGAAGTTGACCCAACAGCGCACGCCAGCGAATCATTCAATTCAATGCCGCACGCAGCGCCATCCACGAAACGTCGGAACGTGCAGGGCTGCACGCCGTGTTGCGTGAAAAGTTATATACCGGGGTGTTGGCCTTTAATGGCGCGCTGACAGCTTAGGGGGAGGGCAATGACGCAAGCTATAGTACAAGTGTGCTATGGCTTCGATGGGGCGCAGGACGGATAAACACTAAGGGAAACTTATGGTTATCCGATGCTTCAAGTCTGCTGTTTGCCAGGCCATTGGCTTGCGGTCGGATAATTGGAAAATTGAGCGGCAGCCGCCGCGCGGGTAGGGACATCCAGCGCCTTGAGCAAGCTTGAAACATGGATACGAACCGTAAAGGGTGAAATCCCCAATGCCTTGGCGATTTCCTTATTGGTCTTGCCGGCGGCGACCAGGCCAAGTACTTCCCGTTGCCGTGTCGTCAATTGGGACAACGCCGTTGTTTCGACATCGCCCAGGATCGAGTTCTCCGCATGGTATCTCACCACCACTTCGCCTTCGCGAATCGCCATGAAGGCTTCGGCGATGCCGGCCGGGTCGATGTTCTTGCCGATGAAACCGTCTGCGCCCAACGCAATGACCTGGTCGATGACGTCGATGTCCTCGACCATGGACACCACGATGATGGAAGTGCGTTTGAATTCATTGCGCAATTGGCTGATGACGTCCAGGGACTTGATGCCCGGGAAACGCAAATCGAGTACCAGTGAATCAATTTCCGCGCCTGTTCGGGCAAGCGCCAATACTTCGTCCAGATTACCCGCTTGTTCGATGACGGCGGTCGGCAAGAGCCTTTCAATCGTTCTCAGCATACCTTCGCGAAACAAGGGATGGTCATCCGCCACGATTACTCTGCAGGTCATGCGAAAGATCCTCCTGATCTTCAAGTCCTGGGCATCGTACCTTAAACAATGGCGCTGGGTTTCAATGTTGAAACAGACTTTTAGGACGGGAGATTCGTTTGAATATGACTGAAAAGAATAGCGAGTTGGACCAGGCCACGTTGCGATTGACCGTCGGTGCCTGTGCCTCGCTGTATATCTTCGTCGTGGCGAGCCTCTCGACCAGCGACTTCGCGACTTATGTACCGATCATGTGGTACATGACTTTTTTCTTCAGCGTCGCGATTCCGTTGCGCATGGCAATCAAGCGTTGGCCGGGGCATTTTTTCCTGCGTCGGCTGTTCGCCATGACGCTCGACTACGTGAGCCTGGCCTTTGCCCTGATCGTCGGCGGAGAGGGCGCACTGCCGCTTTACGCGGCGGTGCTGTGGGTCACGCTGGGCAACGGCATGCGCTTCGGCACGCGCTACCTGATGATCGCGACGTTGATTGCGTTGGCGACACTGGTGGCGATTTTCCTGTTAACGCCGTTCTGGCGCGGCCAGCCGTTCCTGTTCCTGACCCTGATCGTCACGACGATTGTGGTGCCCGCTTACGCGCACATCCTGTTGACACGCACCCGCATCGCTTCGGAGGAGGCGATTGCGGCAAATCAGGAAAAATCCCGGTTCCTGGCCCAGGCCAGCCATGACCTGCGCCAGCCGATCCACTCCATCGGCCTGTTCACCGCCTGCCTGCGCGATGCCAGGCTCGGTCGAGAGGAGCTACGGTTGGTGGACAACATCGACCGCTCGCTGCACATCGTGTCGCAACTGTTTCGTTCGATCCTCGACATCTACACCCTCGACAACGGCCAGCTCGAACCACAGGCCGAACCGGTAAACCTCGGGGCGTTGCTGCAGGATGTGGTCAAGCAGAACACCGAGGCCGCCCGTTGGGCCGGCGTCGAGTTGCGCTTGCGGCCCTGCCGGCATTGGGTGCAGGTCAATGCCGGCTTGCTGGCGACCATGGTGCAGAACCTCGTCTCCAACACGCTGAAATACGCCTCCGGGCAACCAGTGCTGATTGGCGTGCGTCCGAAAGGCGATGGCCTGGCGATCGTCATCTATGACAAGGGACGAGGCATTGCCGCCGAGCATCTGCCCGAGGTGTTCAAGGAGTTCTACCGGGTGCGTCACGTGCGGGACAAGGATGTCGAGGGGTTGGGCCTGGGGTTGTCGATCGTCAAGCGCATCAGCCACCTGATCAACCTGGATATCCGTTTGGATTCCAGGCTTGGGAAAGGCACCCGCGCGATGATCCAAGGCTTGGAAATGATCGCGCCGAGAACCCCTGTAGACAGGCCGGTCGCCGCTCAAAATCGTCTTCAGGGATTGCGGGTGTGCCTGGTGGAAGACGACTCCAACGTGCTGATGGCAACGTCGGCACTGCTGGAGAAATGGGGATGTGTCGTCGAGACCCACAGCGACGGGGTTGGCGTGACCAGCGACTGCGACATCATCATTGCCGATTTCGACTTGGGCACGAAGGTCTCCGGCGCCGAATGCATTGCGGCGATCCGTGAGCAGCGAGGCTGGGAGGTGCCGGCGATGATCATGACCGGGCATGAGATCGAGCGCATTCGCCACGCGCTGCACCACATGAACATTTCGATCCTGGCCAAACCGGTGCGGCCGCCGGAATTGCGGGCGACCTTGCTGGAGCTGACCAAGCACTTTGCCTGGCGGGTCTAGCGTCAACGTACTTCCAGGCCGCCAGCGCCGCTGGTCATTCCATTTCGTGCAACAGTGGATTTCAATCCGTGCGTATTCCTGCGCCGGCGCTTTGGGCAGAAGATGGCTCCACCGCACACACCGTTCGCCAACGGTGTGATTGGACCTCCCTGACCACAGCGCATTCACCCCGTTGCACAGCCGGGGGCGCAAGGAGTAGCTGATGAACGAAGCCACGAAAGCACAACCTTCGCCCTGGCATGAAGGTGAGTTGACCTTGCAGCGCTCCGTCGGGGCGGTGGAGATGATGGCCGGTGTCGGTCAGCGGCAACTGGCGCGCACCTGGATGCCGGACCAGCACCGTGAGTTCTATGCGCAACTGCCGTTCGTGGTGCTGGGGGCCGTAGATCGCCAGGGCGATGTCTGGGCGACCCTGCGCTCCGGCCAGCCCGGTTTCATGAATTCGCCGGATCCTGAAACGCTGGATATCCATTTCGATCCGCAGCCCGAGGACCCGGCCCAGGCGGGCATGGGCGAGGGCGATGCCATCGGGATGTTGGGTATCGAGTTGCACACCCGTCGGCGCAATCGCATGAATGGCGTGGTGCGCCGCCAGCTCGACCATGGCCTGGAGATTTCGGTGAGCCAGGCCTACGGCAACTGCCCGCGCTACATCAATCTGCGGCAATACAGCTTTGTCGATGAGCAGCCAGCCGTGTCCCGGGAACTGGCGGTGGCGGATCCGCTGGTTCGTCGGCTGGTCACGGCGGCCGATTCGTTCTATGTCGCCACCTACGTGGTGCGCGACGGCGAGCGCCAGGTCGATGCTTCCCATCGCGGTGGCAAGCCCGGTTTCGTGCGCATGGACGAGGACGGGACGCTGACTGTCCCGGATTTTTCCGGAAACCTGTTTTTCAACACCCTGGGCAATATCCTGCTGAACCCTCGCGCAGGCTTGGTCTTCGTCGATTTCCAGACCGGCGATCTGCTGCAAATGAGCGGTTCGGCGCAGGTGTTGCTGGACGACCCGCAGATCGCCGCGTTCCAGGGCGCCGAGCGGCTGTTGCGGTTTACCCCGCAGCGCATTGTCTACCGTCCGGCGGCGATACCGTTGCGCTGGAAGGATCAGGCCGAAGGCGACTCGCCCAATTCACTGATGACCGGCAGTTGGGAGCAGACCGCCGAGCGTTTGCAGGCCGAAGCGCTGCGGACCCACTGGCGTGCGCTGCAGGTCACCCGCGTGGTGGACGAAAGCCACAACATCCGCTCGTTCTACTTGCAGACCACCGACGGTGCCGGCTTGCCCCGGTTCGAAGCCGGGCAGCATCTGCCTGTGCGGGTGTTGTTGGAAGGACAGAAGGCACCGTCGATCCGCACCTACAGCGTGTCCAGCGCGCCATCGGACGATTTCCTGCGCATCAGCGTCAAGCGCGATGGCGTGGTGTCGTCGCATCTGCATGAGCAGATCCAGGCGAGCCATGACATCGAGGCCCGGGCGCCACAAGGGCACTTCACCGTGAATCCCACCGAGCGCCGCCCGTTGGTGCTGCTGGCGGCGGGGGTCGGTATCACGCCGCTGTTGTCGATGCTGCGCGAGGTCGTCTACCAAGGGAAACGCATCAGCCGCATGCGCCCGGTCTGGCTGGTGCAGAGTGCCCGGCACGTGGCCGACCTGGCTTTTCGCGAAGAAATCGATGAGTTGGTGGCGCGGGCCGGTGACAAGCTGAAGGTGCTGCGCCTGATCAGCCAACCGCCTACCGACGGCAAGGCCGGGCAGGGCTATGACGTGGCCGGCCGGATCGATGTGGCGTTGCTCAAGCAACTGTTGCCCCTGGACGACTACGATTTTTACTTGTGCGGCCCGGGTACCTTTACCCAGGCGCTGTACGACGGCCTGCGCAAGCTGCGCATCCCGGATGATCGCATCCACGCGGAGACCTTCGGCCCGTCCACGTTGGTGCGCGATATCGAGGTCAGCGTACCGGCGGCCGAACAGGTGCCGGCGGCGAGTGAGCCGGTGAAAGTGCTGTTCTCCAGCTCGGCCAAGGAGGCGCGCTGGGAACCGGGCAGCGGGACGTTGCTGGAGCTGGCCGAGGCCCGCGGGCTGAACCCGGAGTTCAGTTGTCGCGGCGGTTCCTGCGGCACCTGCAAAACCCGCATGACCCAAGGCCAGGTGCATTACCTGACCCAACCCGCCGAGCCGGTGGCCGATGGCGAAGTGCTGATCTGTTGCGCGGTACCGGCCCAGGGCAGCGAGCCTTTGGTGCTGGAGGCCTGAAACCGGCGATGCAGGCGGATTAGATCGTCCGCCTCACGCGTCCCGGCGCCTCGCCATAGAGTTCCTTGAATTTCTTGCTGAACGCCGCCTGGGATTGGTAGCCAACCTGCACGGCAATATCACTCAGGCCCAGATGGGAGTGGCTCAGCAGGCTGAACGCCAGCTCCATGCGCACCTGCGTCAGCAGCACCCACGGCGAGACGCCGGCCACTTTGACGAACGCCCGCATGAAGTTGGCCCGGGACATGCTCGCCAGGTCCGCCAGGCTTTGAATGGTCCATTCGTGGGCCGGGTCGTCCAACATGGATTGCCAGGCGCGGCCCAGGCGTTTATCGCCCAGCAGCGCCAGCGATCCGCTGTCCTGGCCGTGGTTCGCCAGGTGGGCCCGCAGGATCAAGGTGAACAGCGCCTGGGACAGCGCATCAAGGAGGAAGCGCGCGCCGACTTTGTTCGCGTCCGCTTCGGCACGAATCACATCGACCAGTGCCGGCAACGGCCCGTTGGCCGGCAGCGCACCGCTGGGGATCACCAGGTATTCAGGCAGCGACGCAAACAGCAGCGAGGCGCGATTGAAGTGGAATCCACCACAGAGCATGTCCAGTTCCGGGCTGGCACCGCCGATGCGATGGATCGGCAGTGTGGCGCCGCTGATGACCTTCGGCGAGGTCGGCGCCACGGTTTTTCCGGGGCTGTGCATGACATGCGGGGCGCCGCGAGGTAATAACAGGATGTCGCCGGCACGCATGGGCAAGCGCTGGCCGTCGGGAAACTCAACACGGCATTCCCCTGCCAGCACGATGTGGTAGGGCGCGTTGCCGAGTGTCTGCTGTTCGTGGTCCAGGGCCCAGTCACCCTGGAACTGACAACGCAGGTCCAGGCTGCCGCGGACGTTGGCCAGGCTGATGAGTTTATCGATGGCATTCATTTGAGCGTTTCGCGACAAAAGCTGAGCGGATCGAACAAACCTGACCCGCACCCAAGTGGAAAACTGAGGGCGTTGAAACAGTACACCCAACCCACTCAGGAGTTAATGCCATGTTCAATAATTGGTCCGAATTGTTGCCCACCATCCAGAAAGCCTTTGGTGCCCTGGGCCGCAGCAACCCGAAAATGGTCAAGGCCTATATGGCCCTTGGAGAAGCCGCCAGCGAAAACAACGTACTCGACGCCAAGACCCGCGAGCTGATTTCCCTGGCGGTGGCAATCACCACCCACTGCGACGGATGCATCGGGGTCCACACCGACGCCGCCATCAAGGCCGGTGCCAGCCGCGAGGAAGTCGCCGCCGCCTTGGCAACCGCCATCTCGTTGAATGCCGGTGCGGCGTATATCTACTCGCTACGCTCGCTGGAGGCGTACGACACGCTCAAGCAACCAGCCTGATCCTGCGCTTTGCCAAGCCCGGTGCACGTTAATGTGGCCGGGCTTTTTTGTGGTTGTTTCATCGACTGTAAGGCCGCCATCGCGAGCAAGCTCGCTCCCACAGGGATCGGTGTGTATGCCGGACTCGTGATGAAGCGAAATCCAGTGTGGGAGCGAGCTTGCTCGCGATAGCGATGGTTCGGTTGATGGGGATGTTGGCTGTACCGCCGTCTTTGCGAGCAATCTCCCACAGTTGGATCGGAGGTCGACCGGGAGAACCAGACGCCGATGTGCAATACACATTATGAGGAAACTAACCCGTCGCAGGGTGGCTCCTAGTGAAGGCACATCGTTGAATTCGGATCCCCCATGGAAAGAACCAGCCTGTACACGATCGGTCACTCGACCCGGACGCTCGAGCAATTCGTGGAGATCGTAAGAAGCTTCGAGGTCGAGATGATCGTCGACGTCAGGACGGTTCCAAGGTCGCGGACCAATCCTCAATACAACCTCGATACGCTGCCTGGATTGCTGGCGCCCCTCGGGTTGCAGCATGAGCAGATCCGAGAGCTGGGCGGCTTGCGAAAAAAGTCCGTGACGGTTCCCGATGACGTCAATGGATTCTGGGAAAACCGTAGCTTCCATAATTACGCGGATTACGCGTTGTCGGACGAATTCGAGGCGGGCCTGGATCGCCTCCGGGCGCTCAGCCGGACGCGACGGTGCGCCATCATGTGCGCGGAAGCGGTCTGGTGGCGCTGTCATCGCCGGATCATTACCGACTACCTGTTGCTTCGCGACGTCGACGTCTTCCATATCATGGACAAAGACAAGGCGACCCAAGCGGTCTTGAATCCGGCGGCACGGCGGTCCGGACTGAAACTGACCTATCCGGCAGTCTCCGACCCGGCAGCCGTTCCGTGAGGTTGTTTACGTCGCGCGTCACGCGTTTCCTCGCGCACGACCAGCCAGATCCCGACCGCAGACAGCGCCATCCCCAGCGCCATCTGCCATGACAATGGTTCATCGAACATTGCCCAGGCCCAAAGCATCGTAATGGGCGGACTCAGGTACAGGATGCTGGCGACACGGGTCGCCGAGGCTCGGCGCAGGCACAACCAGTAGAGCCCGTATCCGCCCATCGTCGACAACCCCGCCGTCCATAAGACGCTCAATACGAACCCGGTATTGGCTATCGGCGCCAGGCCGCCCTGCATGCCTTCGATCAGGGCGAACGCCAGGCCCGAGACGCAGCATTGCAGCCAGAGGTTGGGCAACAGGTCCATGGACTGCGAGGCCGGGAGTTGCTTTTGCCACAGCGTCGCGGCGGCGAGCGACAGCATGCCCAGCAACGGCAGGCCGTAAACCCACAAGGGCGCGCTGCCCCACGCCAATGCGCCATGGGTGCCGAGGGCGACGCCGGCCACGCCGACGAGCAAGCCAGCCCAGATCCGCGACGTCAGACGTTGGCCGAGCACACCGGCGGCCAGCAGCGCGAGGCCCAACGGCAACAAGTCGGCGAACAAGGCCGCCAGCCCCGCCGGCACGCCCAGGGCAATGCCTTGGGTAATGCCGGCGAGATAGCCGGCCATGGCGAGCAAGCCGATACCGGCATTTTTCAGCAGCGCGACCCATGAAGTCTGCCGCAGTTGCCTGGCGACAAATGGGAACAGCAAGAGCGTGACCAGGACGCAGCGCCAGAACACCACGAGCAACGGCGGCGCGTAATCGATGGAGAATCGCGCACCGACGAAGCCGGAGCTCCACGCCACCAGCAACGCCGCTTCGAGCAGCGGCAAAGGGATCAGCCAGTAGCAACTGGGGGACGAGGCGCAAGTGATCGATTTGGGCGAGTTCATGGTCACAAGCTACGAAAGCCGACTAATCTAATAAATCAAAATTTCCTGCAGTACTCGTTCACGAAGATTGAATCATGACAGCCATACTGGATATCGAACTGATCCGGACCTTTCATGCGGTTGCGCGAATCGGCAAGTTCAGCGCGGCAGCGCAACAGCTGCATAAAAGCCCGGCGGCGGTGAGCGTGCACATCCAGCGCCTGGAAGCGGTCGCCGGCGGTCGTCTGCTTGACCGGGACAATCAATCAGTCGCCCTGACTGCGCTGGGCAGGCGTTTGCTCGTTTCCACCACCGAGCTGCTCGCGACCCACGACCGGGTGCTGGCTGACCTCCAAGGCACACGGCTGGCGGGGCGCATCAGTTTGGGCGTGCCGGACGAATACGCCGACCATGTCATCCGCGACATCCTTCCGACCTTCACGGCTGCCTGGCCCAACGTGATCCTGGAACTCAAGACGGCACCCAGCTACGCCCTGCGCGAACAGGTGCAGCGCGGCAAGCTCCACGCGGCCGTGCTCACCCAGCCGATGGACCAGCCTTCGACAGGCGCACAGGTCCTGACTACCACGACGCCCGTTTGGGTCGGGGCAATCCACACGACAGCCAGCTCGACAGCGCCGCTCGCGCTCGCGGTGCATGCCACCCAATGCCCGTATCGCCAGGCGATGATGCAAGCGCTCAAGGACAGTGGCCGGCGTTTGCGCATCGTCCTGGAAAGCCCGTCCAACCAAGCCATCAAGGCCTGTGTCGAGGCCGGGTTGGCGATCAGCCTGATCGACCGCGCCCGTGTGACCGAAAACATGCGCATCCTTGATGGCCTGCCGGTGATTGCCGACCACAAAGTGGTGTTCATGCGATCCGAAACGTCATACGCGGAAGAAGCGATTGATCTGCTTGGCGAGGCCATGCAACAGCGTTTTCGGCTGTAGGCAGAGGTCGGGTATTTCCTGGCGGAGAGGGGCAGGCGACCGAACGTTTCGCGCCCATACAATTTGGGTCGATCATGGCGAGGAGCTGGAGCAGCGTTTCAACGCCTAGGCGGCGCAGGCCGTGGACGCGGGGTTTATTCTTCGGACGGCCTTATCTGAAAAATGGTGTAGGGCAGGATCAGCGTATCGGCGACGAAACTCAGGGGCAGGTCGATGGCCGCCAACGGCGCAAACGCACTGGCGTACGTCGCGTTATCCTCCGTCACCGCTTCCTTGAGGATCTGGTAATCGAAGTACACCCCGCAGTAAGGTTGGACGCCGCAGAGCCCCCCGTTGCCAAAGGTTTCGTTGGCCGTCGCGCATCCTGTCAGCAGTGCGATGGTCAGAGCTGTTCCAATGATGCGCATGGCGTTCCCTCGTTGTTGGTGCGCGACTGTAGCATTTGTACCAGGCGGACCTGCATCTAGATCGAACAATGTGCTTTGCAGTCTCATCGCGCCTGCGACTATTTAAAAATCTCCATGCGCTTCTTGGCCCTGTAGCAGTCGTTGACGTCGATGGCTTTCTGGTAATACTCCAAGCGTCGAGCGCGGTTGATGTTTCCCTGTATTCGATAGATCTCCGCCTGGAAGTCACGACCGCTGCCCCATTGCATGGCGAATCCCACAGGTTCCTCTTTCCTGCATTCAAGCCTGACGACAGGCTGTGGAAAGTATTGTTCGTAGAGCGGAATGCTGGTTTCCATGGCTTGCAATGCAGCCTGGTACTCGGGCGTTTCGGTAAATGCGATGCACCAGGATGAGATTTCCAAAGCCGGCGGAGCGAAGCCTTGAGCGAGGCTTTGTTCAAACAGAGGGCAGGCTTTTTCTTTTATCACTTCGCTTGGAGAAAGCATCACGTAAATCAGCCCGAGACGATATTGGGCGACCGGATGATCAAGGGCTGCTGCTTGTTCCAGGAGGGGCATTGCGTGCTTGAGCAATAACCCAGCTTCTCCGGCCAGGTTCAGGGAGCGCTCCTTTTCCTGCGCTCCGGTAGTTGGCGTCTCGGCTGTAACTGCCTCGAGCTTGCTGTTCGCTTCTACTAGATATGGGACGGCCCGCTGATAAAGCGTTTCACCGCGTGGGTCTATAGGCAACGTCTTGGCCATGCACAGCTCAGACAACAGGCACGTCAGCAGGGCGTAGCTGCGAAAACTAAGCGACATTGATCGAGGGCTCCTTGGATCAACACTGAAATTGGCGGTGAAGATTACCGTATGGCCAATTGTTCATACCGTTTTTTATTCGCCGCACGCTGCCAGACGAGTCGAAGCGCACCAAAGCAACAACGCCACCGCACTGATCAACCCACCCAGCCAACTGACCGCGACCCAGCCCCAGAGCGCATAGACCTGGGTCGCTGCGACGGCTCCGAGGGCGCTGCCCATCGAGTAGAAGCACATGTAGGCACCGACCATGCGGCTTTGCGCGTCGGGGCGCGCGGCGAAAAGGAGGCTCTGGTTGGTGACGTGCACGGCTTGCACGGCGAAGTCGAGCAGGACCACGCCGCAGACCAGGGCGATCAGGGAGCTTTCGGCGAATGAGATGGGCAGCCATGCGAGCACCAGGAGCGCCAGCGACAGGCCGGTGACGCGTTGTCCGAACCCTCGATCGGCCCAGCGCCCGGCACGTCGAGCCGCCAGCGCCCCCGCAACGCCGGCCAGGCCAAACAGGCCGATGGCGGTGTGGGAAAGCGACAGCGGCGGGGCGCTCAGCGGCAGGACCATGGCGGTCCACAGTACGGAAAACGCGGCGAAGATCAGCAGGGCGAACAGGCCCCTGATCCGCAAGAGCGGTTCGGTCATGAACAGTTGGAACAACGAGCGGATCAATGCCGGGTAAGACTGTCGGTCAGGGGATGACACGACGGTGGGCGCCACTTTCCAGAACACCGCCGCGATGACCAGCATCAGTCCCGACGACACCAGATAAACCGCCCGCCAACCTGCCAGGTCGGCAATCAATCCAGATATGAACCGTGCCAGGAGAATGCCCAGCACAATCGCGCTGGTGAGCGTTCCGACCGCCTGCCCACGTTGGGCTGGGGCAGCCAGCGTGGCGGCATAGGCGACGAGCACCTGGACGACCACGGCCAGCAAACCCGTGACGATCATGGCACCCAGCAGGACCAGCCAATGCTGTGATGCGCCGACGCCCGCCAGGGCAATCACCGATAACGTAACCAGAGTGAGGATCAACCGTTTGCCGTCGATCCGGTCGCCCAGCGGGACGATGGAGAGCAATCCCAAGGCGTATCCGAGCTGCGTGGCGGTTACTACGCTGCCGATCGAGGCGGGGGCGACGTCGAGGCTTTCTGCCATTGAAGCGAGGAGTGGTTGAGCGAAATACACGTTGGCGACGGCCAGGGCGCAGGTGATCGAGAAGAGGAACGTCAGGCGGGGTGACAGGCCTTGGGGGAGGTGGGTGTAGGCGGTCATGGTGCTCCTTGATCCGGTTGCAATTAGAAACCTGTTTCATTTTTGCGCGATTAGGTTTTTAATTGCAACCAGATTATCTACACCGCCGTTCCCTGTGGGAGCGAGCCTGCTCGCGAACGCGGTGTCATTTTCGATGAAGGTGCTGGATGTACAGGCCTCTTCGCGAGCAGGCTCGCTCCTACAAGAACTCAAACAGGTCAACACGATGTCAGGACACGCTCCATCAACGAATAACGAATGCCCGGTAGCCCGAACACTGGACATCATCGGCGACCGCTGGTCTCTGATGATCATCCGCGACGCCTTCGACGGCATCCGCCGCTTCAGCGAATTCCAGAAAAGCCTCGGCGTCGCCAAGAACATCCTCGCCTCGCGCCTCAAGGCCCTGGTCGAGGCCGGCGTATTCCAGGTACAACCGGCATCGGACGGAAGCGCCTACAAGGAATATGTCCTCACGGAAAAAGGCCAGCAGGTCTTTCCGATCGTGATCAGCTTGAGGCAGTGGGGCGAGCGGTTTCTGTTCGCCGAAGAAGAGACAAGGTCGGTACTGCTGGACAACGCGTCAGGGCAGCCGCTGATGCCGATGGAGGTTCGCTCATCGACCGGCCAGGTCGTGCAGCCCGGGGATTGCCACAGGGTGAGACGTATCGTCAGCGAGTCATGAATGCGCGCCGGCCTATTCTGGCTGGGCAGGTTGTTGTTCATAGCGCCGCTGGATGCGGGACAACTCGCCGGACCGGCGTAGCTGCTCCAGTGCGCGATTCCATGCGGCGATCAATTCATCGTCACTGTCGGTGCTGAAGGCGATGTACAAGGACGAGCGGTAGAGCTCGATGGGAATCTGCCTCAGGGTGCCCGGCGGAATCTCCAATTGCCGGCTGTAATAAGCCACCCCTGCAGCCGTGTCGCCGACGATGATGCTGGTTCGTCCGGCGAGCAGCATGCGGTAGAGCAGCTTGCTTTCGGTTGCGCTTTTGTCCAGGTTGTTGAACCCCAGCGACTGCAGCGTCTGCGGCACCAGGCCTGCATGTCGGGTGGTGATCTGCGGGGCGTGCAGCAACTGTTCCAGGGAATTGATCGGCGGTGCGCTGGCCAACTGGTAGGCATGGATGGATTCTTCCACGATCGGTCCGACCCACTTGTACAAAGGCTCGCGCTCCGGCGTGCGGAATAACGAATACATGATGGTCTTGGGGCGGTTTTTCAGTATCTGCGTGGCGCGCATGCTGGGTTGCAACAGCACTTCGAATTTATCCCCGGTCAGCGCCATGATGGCCCGCACGATTTCCGTGGTCATGCCCGTGAGCTGATCGTGCTCGACATAGTTGTAGGGCGCCCATTCCTCGGTGACGACCTGATATTGCTCGTTTGCGGTCGCAGGGCCGAGCAACAGACAGAGCAGCGCTGCGGCAGGCATCGAATGCTTCACGTGTTCTCCTGATGGGCGGTTCGCTCTTCCTGAGCGAACCCAAGACAAGCATAGACCCAAACACGTGCCTGACGACTGCCGCAGCCGCGTTATGCGAACAACCTCTTAAACGCCCGGACGAATCAGCACCTTGCCGCAAGCATGCGCGGTGGCCACTTTTTCCACGGCCCCACGTGCCTCGGCCAGCGGGAGCGTCGAATCTATAAGGACCTGCAGGTCGCCGGCCTGGAATTGTTCGATCGCCTTGGGCAGGAACGGCACTGCGGTCGAGAAGAATACGAACTCGCCGGCATGCTCGTCCCGGGACGTTATGTCGAAGTCCACCAGCGAGGCGATCCGGCCTCCGGCGCCCAACACATGCCAGGAGGCTTCGAGGGTGTCGTCTCCGAGGGTATCGAGTACCAGGTCAATATCACGCACGTGTTCGAGGCTCTGGGTCCTGTAGTCAATGACCTCATCGGCGCCCAGGCTTTTCACCCGCTCGATGTTTTTTGCAGACGCTGTCGCTATCACATGGCAGCCCGCAAGGTGGGCCAGTTGCACGGCCATGCTGCCGACGCCACCGGCACCGGCGTGAATCAATACGCGCTGGTTGCGTCGCAGCCGGCCGACCTCGAACAATGCCAGCGCCGCCGTGCCGTAGGCAGTGGGCAGGGCGGCGGCCTGCTCGAAACTCATCTGTGGTGGGATGAGACAAAGTTCCGAGGCGGCGATGACCAGCGCCCTGGCGAATGCTCCACCGGCACTCGGCGCGGTCCGGCCCACCACGCGGTCGCCCGGCTGGAGGTCGCTCACCTGTTCGCCGACGGACTCGACCACACCGCTGAAATCCGTACCCGGCACGTAAGGCAAATCGACTGGAAAGATAGCTTGCATGTATCCGGCAATAATCTTCACATCCAGCGGGTTGACGCTGGCCGCTTCGACGCGGACCACGACCTCGTGAGGTTGAATCGCAGGCAACGTACGTTCACCTTCCTCGACGACATCCGGGCTGCCGAAGGTTTTAATCAAAGCGTTTTTCATCAAGAGACTCCCCTTAATCCGCGTGTTATCAGGCTTGTGCAGGAAATTGACCGAGTTGGAGAAACAGGCCGAACCAGTCTTCCATGTGCCAGGTCGTGGTCAGCTTGGCGTTATCCAGCACGTGGAATTCATGGATGCGGAAACCGACCTTCGTGCCGGTGGCCGCGATGCCGAAAAACTCGCCTTGATGGGTCCCGGTAATTTCCGCGCGCACGCCGATTTTTCCGGGCTCCTGGACCATGTCGTGGACGGTGATCCGGACATCCGGGAAGGCTTGGACGAAGCTGCGGATGATTGGCTTGATGCCTTCAGGGCCAGGCACCTGGCCGGGGGCGAGGGGAATGTCATCCCACTGGGGCGAGAGCACATCGTCTACCAGATCGGGATTCTGTTCGTTGAAGGCTCGATACAGTGTCTCGACGGCTACGCGTTCACGCTTCAATTGTTCAGTCAGGTCAGGATTCGCTTGCATGATGTTCTCGCGGCGGTTGGGTTCGATGGCGAAATTGTCCGGTCGCGGGCTACAATCCGTCTAACAAATAAACGATATAGATGATTATTTGATTTATGGATTTTCACGGGATCGATCTGAATCTGCTCGTGGCCTTCGATGCGCTGATGAACGAGCGCAATGTCACGCGCGCGGCCGCTCGGGTAGGCGTGAGTCAACCGGCAATGAGCGCCGCCCTGGGTCGGCTGCGCACGCTCCTGGGCGATTCGCTTTTCGCCCGCAGCGCCGATGGCCTGCTGCCAACGCCGCGGGCCCGTGAGTTGGCGGAGCCGATCTCCCAAGCGCTGCGGCAGCTGGAAACTACCTTGGTCAGCCGGCCGGAGTTCGATCCCGAAAAAGCGTCAATGGTCTTCAAGCTCGGGTTGTCCGATTACCCGGCCTACGTGCTGTTGCCGCCGTTGATGGAGGCACTCGCCGAACAGGCCCCAGGGGTATCGCTGAATGTCCATGCGTTCAACGACCGGGACCATGCGGTGGATTTGCTCGACGCCGGCATGATCGACGCGGCCATCGGCGTGCCGCCTACCCACGCCGATGCCAGGATTCTCGGGCGCATGCTGCTCACGGACGAGTTCGTGACCATCGTCGCCAATGATCATCCGGTCGCACGACGTGGCATGACCCTGCAAGCGTACCTGTCGCTGCGCCACGTCCTGGTTTCTCCCGAAGGCGAACTGCACGGCGTCGTGGATCATGCCCTGGCGCAACTGGGTGAGCGGCGGGCGCTGGCGTTGACCCTGCCGCAGATGTTTGCCGTTCCCGCGTTGATTGCCCGCAGCCGTTTTACGGCAACGGTCCTGAAGCGCGTGGCGACAGGCGCATCGGGCAGCAGCAAGTTGGTGATGTTTGCTCCGCCCGTTGTGCTGCCGCACATGCAATTCGACCTGATCTGGCACAGGCGCAGCGACACGCATCCGGCGCAGCGGTGGTTCCGGGAGCTGATTGCGTCTGTCGCCGATACAGTGTGAAACCTCGCCAGGGCAAAGCCCCAAAAATGATGAAATAGGGATGGGACGTTTGAACGAACAGACATTGTCCATGCGCCTGGAGCGTGTGGCGGAGCTGGTGCCGACAGGGGCGCGCCTGGCCGATATCGGCTCGGACCATGGCTACTTGCCGGTGGCGCTTATCAAGCGTGGCGTGATCACGGCGGCGGTGGCCGGGGAGGTGGCGTTGACGCCGTTCCGTTCGGCCGAGCGCACCGTGCGTGAAAGCGGCCTGGAGGAGCGGGTTACCGTGCGCATGGCCAACGGCCTGGCGGCGATCGAGCCGGCCGATGGGATTACGGCGATCAGTCTGTGCGGCATGGGCGGCGAGACGATTCGCGACATCCTCGCCGTCGGCAAGGCTCGCCTCAGTGGTCGGGAACGCCTGATCCTGCAGCCCAACGGCGGCGAACAACCGCTGCGCCAGTGGTTGATGGACAACGGCTACCGCATCCTGCATGAGGACGTGCTGCGGGAGAACCGCTTCTACTACGAAATCATCGTTGCCGAGCGCGACGGGCCCGTGAAGTACAGCGCCGAGGCGCTGTACTTCGGCCCGTTGCAACTGCAAGCCCGCAGCCCGGTATTCCTGGCGAAGTGGCAACGCATGCTGCGCCTGAAGCAGAAGACCTTGGCGAACTTTGCCCGGGCGCAGCAAGCAGTGCCCGAGGAAAAGACCCAGGAGATTGCCCGGCAGGTCCGGTGGATCACCGAACTGCTGGCCTAGGCCGGCGGGATTGACCTCACTGTTGCGTCGAACCTTGTTTCAGCACCAGCATCCGATAGGTGCCCGAATCGCTCTCGATCCCGTGGGTGTCATGGGTGAACCCCGGGAATGACCGGTCGAAAGTCTCTAGCGCCTTGAGGTAGTTCAGCACTGGCCCGTCCAGGGGGCCGGCGTTTTCGCCTGGCATCAACAGGGGAATCCCCGGCGGATACGGCACGACACCCGTTGCCGCGATCCGCCCGGCAGCCTCGTCCAGTGTCACCAGTTCGACGTCGTTCCTGACCAGTTTTTCGTACGCTTGCACCGGGCTGAACTGTGCCTTGGGCAGCGTACCGAACGCCTTGGCCATCGCCGCGGTGGTCTTGATTTTTTTCATCGCGGTGAAGATTTCTTCGGCCAGGTCCTTGAGGCCCATCCCCGCGTAGCGCTGCTGGTTGGCGCTCAACAGGTCGGGCAGGCACAGCTCCAGTTCCAGGTTGGCATCGTAGTCACGCTTGAAGTCGAGCAGGGCGTTGACCAACGTGCCCCATTTGCCTTTGGTGATGCCGATGGAAAACAGGAACAGGATGGTGAAATCCGTGGTTTTCTCCACCACGATGCCCTGGGTGCCCAGGTAGGCGCTGAGTACGTACGCAGGAATACCGAAATCCAGCAGGTTGCCGTCGTCGCCCATCCCGGGGGTGAGGATCGAGACCTTGATCGGGTCAAGCATGCAATAGCCGTCTTCGATGTCACCGAAGCCGTGCCAGATTTCATTGGGGTGCAGCACCCAGCAGCTCGGGTCGGTCCTCAGCCGGGTCGGGTCGACCTTGTGAAACGGCATCGCCTGTCCATCCACCCTGATCGATGGCGGCTGCCAGCAGGAGAAGAACCAATCGTCCTGGCTGTGCATCTCGCTCTGCATGTGGGAAATGACCTGGCGGAAGGCGACGGCTTCCTCAATCGATTCGCTGGTGAGGATCTGCCCGCTGGGTGCCTCCATCATCGCCGAGCTGACATCGCACGAGGCCATGATCGCGTAGTTCGGTGAGGTCGAGGCGTGCATCATGAACGACTCGTTGAAGCGCCCATGGGGAATTGCGTTGCGGCCGTTGCGCACATGAATCATCGAAGCCTGGGACAGCGCGGCCAGCAATTTATGGGTGGACTGGGTGGCGAACACGGTGGGTTTCGACGGGTCGTGGTCGTCCGGGCTGCCATGCATGGCAAAGCGATCCTTGTACAACGGATTGAACCGCGCGTAGCCGTACCAGGCTTCGTCGAAATGCAGGCGATCGACGCTTTCGCCCAGCAGTTCCTCGACGCGCGTCACGTTGTAGGTCAGGCCGTCATAAGTGGAGTTGGTGATGATCGCGTGCACTGGCGTGGGGTCGATGTGACTCCTGACCAGCGGATTGCTCGCGATGGCCGCCTTCACGCCTTCGGCGCTCAGGGTCTGCGGCAGGATCGGGCCGATGATGCCGTAGCGGTTGCGGGTCGGCACCAGGTAGGTCGGAATCGCCCCGGACAGCGTCATCGCATGTTCGGCGGACTTGTGGCAGTTGCGATCGCACAAGGCAATCTGGTCCCGCGTCACGCTGGCCATCAGGATGACCCGGTTGGACATCGACGAGCCGTTGGTCACGTAGTAGGTGCGATGGGCGCCAAACACCTTGGCGGCATAACGCTCGCCCTGGCCGATGGGGCCACTGTGGTCGAGCAGCGAACCCAGCTCGCCGACGGAGATCGACAGGTCCGAGCGCAGCAGGTTTTCCCCGAAGAATTCATAGAATGCCCGGCCAGCGGTGCTTTTCAGGAACGCCGTGCCGCCGGCGTGGCCTGGTGTATGCCACGAATACTCGTAGTTGCGGGCGAATTTCAGCAGGGCGCCGAACATCGGCGGCAACACCGCCTGGCGATAGCGCTCGATGGCCGCAAGGATCCGTCCGCTCAGGAAGCGGCTGGTGTCTTCGGGCAGCCAGATGAAGTCGTCGGCGTGCTGCATGACGATCAGCGGCACGTTGGATGCGGTGCTGCGATCGCTGATCAGGAACACCGGCACACGGGTGTTGCGCTCGCGCAGCGTCGTGAGCAGGTCGATGCATTCACGGTGGTCGTCGCTGGTGTCCATTTCCCAACTGATCAATACGCACTGGATCGCCGGGTCGGAACTGAGGATCGACTTGGCGTCGCTCAGGGTTTCCGAGGTCAGCACGTTGACGGCGCGTTCCTCCACGTCGCTGATCAACTGGAGCAGGGCCCGGCCGAATACGCTGCGCTTGTCGGGTGCGTTGGAGACGAGCAAGGCCAGCATGCCCAATAGATTTCGATGTTCCGTCATGGCAGTGCCTCCAGGTTAGCCGCCTTCAAGTGGTTGACGGGAATCGCCTCGCCAACGATGTGCTGCGCCGCGACGGTCTGGGTCGGTACGCTGTTGTTCATGGCTTCCAGGCGAATCAGGCGGGTGTTGACGTAGCCGAACAGCGTGTAGCCGACGATGACCGCGACGCCGCCGAGCATCAACGCTTGTTCGCCCGAGCTGTAGAGCGCCAGGTAGCTGTAGGCCGCGGCAATGCCCGCGACGATGTTGGTCACCAGGGCCTTGTTCGCCGGCACATTGGAAACCTTTTGCAAGGTCACCAGCGTCGCCATGGAAAGAATGTACGGCACCAGGTTGGTGACCACGGCGAGGTTCACCAGGGTGTCGAACTGCTTGGCGAGGTCGGGGCTGATGGTCAGCAGCGCCATCGCGGTCTGCATCGCCAGCAGGATCAACATGCTGATGATCGGCACACCGTGCTTGTTGGCCTTGGCGAAGATCGGCAGGAAGTAGCCGGTATCCGCTGAGCTCTTGAAAACCTGTGCGACGGTGAATTGCCAGCCCAGGAGCGAGCCGACGCACGCCAGCACCATCAGGCCCATGACGATGTTGCCCACCAGGGGCGTGAACATCTTGGCGAACACCAGGCCGAACGGTGCGGTGGAGGAGACCAGCTCGGCGTTGTCGACGATGCCGGCGATGACGTTGGTCGAAACGATGTAGATCACGGCGGCGCCGAGCGTCCCGCCAAGGACGGCGATCGGCACGTTCTTCTCGGGATTTTCCACCGCGTCACCGTTGGCGCACGCCGACTCCAGCCCGAGGAACGCCCAGAGGGTGATCGCCACCGAAGCGCCCGCCGCTTCGTACCAGGTCTTGTCGTGGGGGTTCCACCCGGCCGCGTAGACGCTGCTGTCGAACCAGAACCAACCGACGGTCGAGACCAGCACCACCGGGGCAATCACGCCCCATACGGTGACGGCGCCGATCTTGCCGGTAATGCGTGCGCCACCGAAATTGGCGAAGGTGGTCAGCCACAACAGCGCGATGGTGGCCAGGCCAACCTGGACCGAGTCGAGCTTTATTCCAAAGAGCGTCTGGATATAACCGACGGCAGTGATGCTGATCGCCACGTTGGCAATCAGCAGCGAAAGGCCATAGGTGTAGTTGGTGATGTAGTTGCCGGATTTGCCGAAGGTGTATTCGGCGTAGCCGCCCATGCCGCCGGTCTTGCGACTGAGCATGCCGCAGCGGGCGAACGCATAGGCCAATGCCAGCGAGCCCGTGGCGGTGATCAGCCAGGACAGGATCGAGATACCGCCGACTTCGGCGAGTTTGGTGGGCAACAGGACAATGCCCGATCCCAGCATGTTGACGGCGGTCAGCATGGTCAGCTGCCCCACGCTCATTTTCTTGGCGGCTGACATTCCCTTGCCTCACAGACTTGAAGTGACCGGTTAAGTCATAGCAGAGGATTCTCAGTAAGCAAGAATGAGTCGTATCAGGATCTGGCTCTCGTTAGCGCTCAGGGATGAACTCGATGTATCGAATCATCCCGTGGCGAGGGTAATGCTGGTCACTCAAGGAAAACGATGGCCCCGTGGCGAGGGAGCAAGCTCCCTCGCCACGGATTGTGAGGTCCCCCGGGTCTACGACGATCAGCCGTCGAGCAAGGTCATCACCTCGGCACTGTAGCGCTCGCCGGCCACGGCGCCTTCAGGGCCGAAAATGGCGTCCAACTGGTTCAAGTCATCGTCGCTCAGGAAAACGCTGGCGGCGGCGACGTTGCTTTCCAGGTACCGACGCTGCTTGGTGCCCGGGATCGGGATGACATTGCTTCCCTGGGCCAGCACCCAACCCAGAGCCAGTTGCGCGGCGCTGATTTGCTTCTGCTCGGCCATGGCCCGGACGCGTTCGACCAGCTCGAGGTTGCGATAGAAGTTATCGGCCTGGAAACGCGGGTTGAAGCGCCGATAATCGTCAGCGGCAAAATCCTCGGGGGTTTTCAGCTCGCCCGTCAGGAAGCCGCGCCCCAAAGGGCTGTAGGCGACAAAAGCGATCCCCAGGTGCCGGCAGGTGTCGAGCACGCCGTTGTGTTCCGGTTCCCTGGACCACAACGAATATTCGCTTTGCACCGCCGCCAACGGATGCACGGCGTGGGCTCGTTGGATGGTCTCGGCGCTGGCCTCCGAGATGCCGATGTGGCGGACCTTGCCGGCCTTGACCAGCTCGGCCATGGCGCCGACCGTTTCCTCCACCGGCACCTGCGGGTCGATGCGGTGTTGGTAGTACAGATCGAGGTAATCGGTGCCGAGGCGCTTCAGGCTGCCTTCGATGGATTGGCGGACATACTCGGGGTGACCGTTGACGCCCCGAGCATGGGGATCGTCGCTGCGCACCAGGCCGAACTTGCTCGCCAGATAGATCCCTTCACGTTTACCGCGCAGGGCCCGTCCGAGCAGTTCTTCGTTGGTGTGCGGTCCGTACATGTCTGCCGTGTCGAACAGCGTCACGCCCAGCTCCACGGCGCGGTGGAGGGTGGCGATCGATTCTCGCTCGTCGGTACCGGTGGTGTAGAAATCCGACATGCCCATGCAGCCCAGGCCGATCGCGCTGACGTGTGGGCCCTGATGGCCGAGTTGGCGGGTGATCATGATGATTTGACTCCTTGGATTGAACGACCAGCGCAGTCTCAAGCAAGGGATTTTCTGGATAAACCCGCGATTTTTGGTTTAACTATTCGTAATTTCTAAACAGTGGAAGGCATCGATGGACCGATTACAGGCAATGCAGGTGTTCCGGCGCATCGTCGAGCTGGGCGGGTTTGGCAAGGCGGCCGACGACCTGGGGCTGCCTCGCGCCACCGTCAGCCTGTTGATCCAGCAATTGGAAAGCCACTTGGGCGTGCAACTGTTGCAGCGCACCACACGGCAAGTGCGCGCCACCCTCGATGGCGAAGCCTATTACCAGCGCTGCGGCCAGTTGCTGGATGAACTGGACGACCTCGAAACCTCGCTTTCGGCGCAACGCAGCCAACCCCGTGGCACGTTGTGCGTGGACATGCCCATCGCCTTCGGTTGCACCTGGATCGTGCCGAACCTGCCGGATTTCTATCGACGTTATCCGCAGCTCCAGCTGGACATCGGTTTCCACGACCGGCAGGTACACCTGCAACGCGAGGGCGTCGATTGCGCCATCCGGGCCGGGAATATCACGGATCAGGCGCTGGTGGCGCGACCGGTCGTGCGATTGCACCAGGTGACGTGTGCCAGCCCTGGCTACCTGGCTCGCTCAGGCACGCCCCGACGGTTGGAAGAACTGTCGGCCCATAGCGCGATCGCCTTTGCGTCCGGCAATGGGCGGTTCTTTCCGTTCGAATTCGAGGTGGCGGGGCGGGTTCGCGAGATGCAGCTGCCGGGAGATCTGATCCTCAACAATGCCGATGCCTATGTGGCAGCCTGTGAAGCCGGCTTCGGCTTGATCCAGGCGCCGCGTTACCACGTCCAGCGGCAGTTGGCCGAAGGGCGATTGGTGCAAGTGTTGAGCGATCATCCCGTGCCGTCCTGGCCGATTTCGATGGTTTATCCGCCCCATCGACAGCTGTCGCCCAGGGTGCGGGTGTTCATCGACTGGGTCATCGAGTTGCTGCATGGCGCGGCGGATGCCCAAGGCACCTTGATGGTGAGGGTCTAGGGAGCCGCTCGGCTTAGGTGACTGGATCCAAAGCTGGCGAACCCGGCCTGACGGGCTATTTTAGAAGGTGCCCGATTTTTTGGAGTTTCCTTCGTCATGGCGAGGTCCAGCATGAACCACTCATACATCGACACGGGATCGGCCGCGCGCGCCGGTACCGGGAAATCCTTCGTGGACCTGGATGGCTACAACAACACGGCGGGGATAGCCGTGGCCCCGGATGGCAAGATCTGGCTGGCCGGGATGACCGGGGTGAACAACCCGGACCAGGAATACGAAGGCTATAGGGCTTCGCTGATTCGGCTCAACGCCGACGGCACGCTCGATACCTCTTTCAGCGACGACGGCAAGACACTGCTTGCCCGCGATGTCTACCCGGGGGAAGGCTACAGTGCGACCGTCCAGCCGGACGGCAAGTTTCTGATGGTTTATCCGCAAACACCTTCATCCACCGTCGCCATGGTTCGCCTGAACCTCGACGGTTCGGTGGATCAAAGCTTCGGCGTCAACGGCACTGCCTCGGCGCCGGCGGCATGGGGAGATTTCGCCGGCGCGACTGTGCAACCGAATGGGAAGATCCTCGTTTCCAATTACGACTCCTACGAGAGGCTGTTTTCGGTCAATCGACTCAACGCCGATGGCACGCTCGACACGGGTTTCAATGGCGGCGATTCAGTGAATTTCACCGTGCCCGATCTCACGGCACCGGAAGGTTTTGGCCTCACGCTGCAAGCGGACGGGAAAATCCTCGTGCCGGGTTACAACGGTAACTTCGTGGTGGCGCGATTGAATGCCGACGGTAGTCCGGACAGCAGTTTCGGCACGGACGGCACCGCAGACATTTCGGTCGCGGGCCTGGCTGATTCGATCCGTGTCCAGGCCGACGGCAAGATCCTGGTGGCGGGTAGCGTCCAGTCAGACGGTACGGGGTTTGACTTCAAAATCATCAGGCTGAATCACGACGGGACCCTGGACACAAGCTTTGGCGATGCTGGCGTCGCGGTGTTCGACCTGGCCGGCGACCGGGATTCGGTGCGGGACATTGCCGTGCTGGAGGACGGAAAAATCCTCGTGACGGGACAGAGCACGTATTACGGCAACTTTGATTTCAGCCTCATCCGGCTTAACCCCGACGGCACGCTCGACACCACCTTCGGTGCACTTGAGGGCGTGTTGCCGCGTATCGACGGGGGGCAGGGCGATGATGTCCTGTCAGGCACTTATGTCCCGGAACGACTCAGCGGCCACGACGGTGACGACCTGCTTGACGGCGCGGGGCAACGGGACGTGCTGGAGGGCGGCGCCGGTGCCGATGTCTTTCGGATCAACACGATCGGCGACAGCTATCGCATCGACGGCCAAGTCGTGAGTGATCGCATTGCCGACTTCGACGCCAACCTGGATCGCATCGATTTGACGTCGCTGGGGTTCAGCGGGTTCGGCAATGGATTGGACGGAACCCTGGCGGTGCAAGTCAACGAGGCCGGGACGCGAACCTATCTGAAAAGCTTCGAACCGGACTGGCAGGGGCATCGTTTCGAACTGGCCTTGGACGGCGACCTGACCCAGGCCCTCAATGAGACCAACGTGATCTTTGCGCCGCACCTGATCCAGGGCACGGAATCGGCCGATCGCTTGGTGGGCTCGGTGGTCGGCGACCGGATCATCGCCGGGGCGGGCAACGATGTCGTTTCGGGCGGCAATGGGCACGATGTCATCGAAGGCGGCCAGGGACGTGATGTGCTCACGGGCGGCGAAGGTTCGGATGTCTTTCGCTACGACGCCCTGGCGGACAGCTTTCGCACGGCCGACGGCAACTTCCAGGATCGGATCACTGACTTCAATCCGCTCACCGACAAGATCGATGTGTCTGCGTTGGGCTTCACCGAGCTCTGGAGCGGTTACTACACATCGCTGCGAGCGGTGGTCAGCGAAGACGGCCAGCGGACCTACCTGAAAAGCTACAACGCCGATGAAGAAGGACGGCGATTCGAGATCACCCTGGAGGGCAATGTGGCTTCGCAATTGAGCGACAATAACTTCATCTTTGCTTCCGGCGAGGACGCTTCTGCCGAGTTTCAGCTCCTGGGCGTAGCGGCACCGGAGCAATTCGGCTAGACGACCGGCCATCCCGTGTCCTGGTCCCCGATTGTCGCCGGGGACTGGATCCGAAAACATTCTGGCCAATTGCTACACGCCCCTGTCCGGCATGATCTACGCTCCAGAGGAGGGTTATCCGGGCAGGGGGTTTCAATGCGAAGCGCACCTGAAAGCAGTCTGAAGAAAGCGCTGAAAGCCTGCCGGGAGAGTTTCATTTCTGTCGGGTTTTTCAGCTTTTTCATCAACGCGCTGATGCTGGTCCCGACCTTCTACATGCTCCAGGTGTATGGACGCGTGATCACCAGTGGAAGCCTCACGACCTTGGCGATGCTGACGCTGATCATGACCGCCCTGGTGATTACGCTCGGCTCCCTGGAATGGATTCGCTCACGGATCATGGTGCGGGTCAGTACCCGCCTGGATGTGCTGCTCAGTCGCCAGGTCTACAGGGCCAGCTTCAAACGGGCCCTGGACAGTGGCGGGATGGATGCGTCAGCCCAATCCCTCAACGACTTGACCGGCTTGCGGCAGTTTCTTTCAGGTAACGGGTTGTTCGCGTTTTTCGATGCGCCCTGGCTGCCGATCTATATCGCTGTGATGTTTCTTTTCCATCCCTGGTTTGGCTGGGTGGCGACAGGCAGCGCGCTGTTGCTGCTGGCGCTCGCCGTGCTCAACGAGCGGCTGACGGGACCGGCGCTGGCCCAGGCCAACAAGGAGCATATCGGGGCCACGCTCCACACGACGAAGAATCTGCGCAACGCCGAAGTCATCGAATCCATGGGCATGCTTGAAACCCTGATGGACCGTTGGGGACGGCGGCAGCGCAACGTGCTGCTCCTGCAGTCGTTGGCCAGCGACCGAGGCGCCATCATCAGCACGCTTTCGCGGACCTTCCGGCTCCTCGTGCAATCGCTGGTACTGGGGCTCGGGGCGTACCTGGCGGTGGACCATCAAGTGGGGGCGGGGCTGGTGTTCGCGGGATCGATACTGCTGGGGCGCGCACTGGCCCCCATCGACCTGATCATCGGCAGTTGGAAGGGGTTTATCGCCGCGCGCTCACAATATGGCCGCTTGAACGACGTTCTGGACAAGCTGCAAGCGCAACCCGAGCGCATGTCTCTGCCAGCGCCCCAAGGGCATGTCCAGGTCGAAAACCTGGTTGTCGCGGCGCCGGGCTCCAGGACGCCGATCATCAAGAACATCAGCTTCAGCGCGCCGGCCGGCTGCACGGTCGGCATCATCGGCCCCAGCGCGGCGGGAAAGTCGACCCTGGCCAGGGCGTTGATCGGCGTTTGGCCGCCGCAACACGGGGTGGTTCGGCTCGATGGTGCGGACATCAGCGCCTGGGACAAACAGGAGTTGGGTCCCTATATCGGTTACTTGCCCCAGGACATCGAATTGTTCGAAGGCACCGTCGGCGAGAACATCGCCCGTTTCGCCGAGGTCGATTCGGCGAAAGTCATCCTGGCGGCGATGACCGCCGGGGTCCACGAGATGATCCTGCTGCTACCCGACGGCTACGACACCGTCATCGGTAGCGAAGGCATCATGCTCTCGGCCGGACAACGCCAGCGCATCGGCTTGGCGCGGGCGCTGTATGGAAGCCCGCGACTGATCATCCTCGACGAGCCCAACTCCAATCTGGACGATGTCGGCGACCGCGCCCTCGCCGGTGCCGTGCAGCAGCTCAAGCTGACTGGCGCGACGTTGTTCGTCATTACCCACCGGACCAACATCGTGTCGCAGCTTGACCGGTTGATGGTGTTGAACGCCGGTGTCATCAGCATCTATGGGCCTCGCGAGCATGTCCTGGCCGAACTCAACGCGCAGCGACAGCAGGCACAGACGCCAGCCGTGCCCGCAACCTCCGGCGTGGCTTCGGTCGATGCCGGCAAGGGTGATTCCGATGAACCCTGTGGTGCCCAGTCGTCAAATTGAAAGCTTCGCCGACCTGCCAACAGCCGACCACAAGATACGCCGCCTCGGTGTGATTATCGTCGGGCTGATCTTCGGCCTGTTCGGCACCTGGGCGGCCTTCGCACCGCTCGATGGTGCGGCGTATGCGCCAGGTGTCGTCACCGTGCAGGCCTATCGCAAGACCGTCCAGCACCTGGAAGGCGGCATCGTCAAAGCGGTGTTGGCTCACGACGGCGACGTCGTCAAGCGGGATGATCCGCTGATCATCCTCGACGATGCGCAACTGCGTTTCGAATACGAGATGACCCGAAGCCAACTGATCGCCGCCAAGGCCATGGAGGCGCGGCTGATTGCCGAGCGGGACATGGCCTCGACGGTGGGCTTTGGCGACATTACCGAGCCTGAGAATGTACGGGGAATGGAGGCGCGCCAGGGCGAGCGCCGGGTATTCAGCGCCCGGCAGGGCTCGCGCCTGGGCCAGATCGCCGTGCTGCGCGAGCGCATTGGGCAGTACCGCCAGCAGATCAAGGGCCTGGAATCGATGGTCGGCACCAAGGTCCAGCTGGAGAGATCCTACAGTGGCGAAATCGGCGAGCTGTCCGAACTGCTCAAGCAAGGATTCGTCGACAAGCAGCGCTTGCTCGAACAGGAACGCAAGTTGGGATTGTTGCGTTCCGAGGTCGCCGATCATCGCTCGACCATCGACCGCACGCGCTTGCAAATCAACGAGACACAGCTGCAGATCCTGCAGATCGACAACGAGTTCAGCGCCGACGTGGTCAAGCAACTGGCCGAGGTGCAGACGAAGATATACGACCTGCAGGAAAAAACCTCGGCCCTGGAGGATCGGCTCAGCCGCATAGTCATCCGCGCGCCCGAGGCGGGCATGGTGATCGACATGACGGTGCACACCATCGGCGGCATCGTGCGGCCAGCGACGCCGTTACTGGACATCGTCCCGTCGATTTCCGACCTGGTGATCGAAGCCCAGGTGGCGCCGGTGGATATCGATCGCATCGCCATCGGCAAACGGGCCGACATCCGTTTCGGCGCCTTCGACAGTGCGACCACGCCAGTGATCGAAGGCGAGGTCAGCAGCGTGTCGGCCGACCGCACGACCAACGAAAAAACCGGGACGGCCTACTACCTGACGCGAGTGCGAGTGACCCAGGAAGGCGCGCGGACCCTGGGCCAGCGCAAATTGCTGCCGGGGATGCCGGCGGATGTGTTGATTATCACAGGGCAACGCACGCTGCTGCAGTACTTGATGCAGCCGGCTCGCAATGCTCTTTCCCAATCGATGATCGAGGAATGACCATGGTTGCGTCGGCCGCTTTGCTGGGCAGTGTCTGGGCGTTGGCGGTAGGCGTCGCCGTGGCGCAAACCGAGGTCGCGGTGCCCACCGAGGTAAACGCCTCGACGTATTCCACCGACCTCATGCAGTTGTATCGCGAAGCGCGGCTGGAGGACCCGCACGTGATCGCCTCCTATGCGCAGGCAAAGGCGGGAACCGAGCACCAGCGCGAGGCGATGGGCGCACTGCTGCCGCAACTGTCGTTCAATGCCGGTTCGAATCGGATCCATCAGGAAAGCGACCTGGTGCAACGCAGTTTCGACAGCGAGAGCTACGGCCTGGTGTTGCGCCAATACCTCTACAACAAGGCCGCTTGGGAGAACTATCAAAAATTCAAGAGCCTGGCCCGGCAGTCCGAATCGCAAGCGCAGGACACCCAGGCCGAAGCCTCCGTCGAACTGGCGCAGCGCTATTTCACCGCGTTGGCCGCCGAGGACGAATTGGAACTGGTGAGGGCGGAGCGTCGCACCACGCAAAAGAGCCTGGACCGGGTCAATGCGTTGTACGAGAAACAACTGGCCTTGATCACCGATCAGCTGGACTTGAAGGCCCGGGTGGATCTGCTTTCAGCGCAGGAACTGGACGCCCGCAACCAGGCCAGCCTCAGCCGCGAGGCGCTGGCGGAGATTGTCGGTCGACCGGTCAAGGAACGGCTCAACCGGGTCCGCGGTGATCGGCAATTGCAGGTGTCGGCGCAGAGCCTGGAGAGCTGGGTTCGCGATGGCATCGCCTTGAATCCGGCGCTGAAGGCCAACGAAAGCGGCGTCGAAGCGGCGGGTGCGGCGTTGCGCAGCGGCAAAGGCGGGCATTATCCGACCCTGAGCCTGAACCTGAGCGCGCAACAAACCAACGAGGGCTACAACAATTCGCTGGCCCCCCGCACCGACAGCTACGTCGCGGGAATCGGCCTGCAAGTGCCGCTGTACAGCGGCGGATCGACCTCGGCGCGGGTCCGTGGGCTGTATGAGGATCAGGTGGTCGCCGAGCAGCAGATGGAAGCCGTGCGGCGGCGGGTGGTCAAGGAAATCACCAGTGCCTACCTGACTGCCAATTCCAATGGTGAAAAAATCGGTGCGAACCGGTTGGCGCTGGAGTCGGCGCAGCTGTCCAGGGTGGCCGCGGAAAAAGCGCTGAGCTACGGGATGGTCAATTCAGTCGATGTGCTGGCTAGCGTACGCAACGAGTTCCGTGCCCGGCGGGATCTGCTCAAGACCCAGTATGATTTTCTCAGCAATGTCCTGACGCTCAACCGCTGGGCAGGCAGACCGCCGGCCGACAGCATCGAAAATGTGAATGGGTGGTTGAGCCCCGGCAGCGCTGGACAGGATTTTCGTTGATCGAAATCCCCCCGCGCGTTTCTCTCGTTTGGCTGATGTCCGTGGCGAGGGAGCTGTCGGCGGCTTCAAGCGGACGGCATTTCTGCCGTGAAGCCGCCTTCGCGAGCAGGCTCGCTCCCACAGGGAAACGGGACAACGCTGCCAATAATGCCGATTAATTGACGTCATCATCGTAGTTACCAATGCTGATACACCGCTCGTCGATTAATTGACGAGTCAGGAACGATGTAATCCCGCTACCCATTTCCCATTACCAACGTTATCTCATTGATTTTCTAGCCGATTCTCAAGTTCTCCTTAAAGCCTTCTTCCTGCGAGTGCCAAGCCGCGTCACCTAACGCCCGCGTGCGGAACCGGCGTTGCGTTACGCTGGCCTAGACTCAGCCTACGGACTCGAGAGCAACGCATGATCATGTGTAAGTCGTTGATAACTATTCCTGTTTAGATGGTTTCAATGGTCTTGTTCGGCTTCCTCACACAGGCACATCCGCCGCTGGTTCACAGGACGAACCCCACCGTTTGTTGTTCAGGGGGGTATCAATATGAGACCGGACCACAGGGACCCCATACGTGTGTTATTGATCGACTGTCGCCCCCTCGTGCTCCGAGGCCTTCACGACCTGATCAATGCCAGAAAGCCACAGATGGAAGTGAGCGGCCAGGCGTCTACCTACACCAACGCCCTGGATCTGGCCGACCAGTTGCGGCCCAACGTAATTTTCTTCAGTTTCTTTCCGGACGCGCTCAATCCGCTAGAAGTTGTTGCCGGGCTTACCCGCAGTGCCGAGATGAAAGTGCTGGTACTCAAGGGACTCTACGAAGCCGTCCCGGTTGCCCAGGCGATCGAGGCCGGTGCCCGTGGCGTGGTGCTGGCCGAGGACCCGACCGAATCGATCATCCGCGCGATCATCAAGGTTCATCACCGTGACAGCGGGTCGGACAGGGCCTGGGCTGGAGGCCTCTCAGGTTATGCCTCGATCGGCCACGTACCCACCCAGTGCAACCTGGAGCAGGCGAAACAGGCGCGACTGACACTGCGGGAGAAAGAGCTGATCCGAGCCATCGTCGGCGATCCGTCCGCCAAGTACATCAGCATCGCGGGACGCCTGGGCATCAGCGAGCACACGGTGCACAACCACCTCAGCAACATCTACCAGAAGCTCGATCTCATCAATCGGATCGACTTGCTGATGTACGCCCTCAAGCATGGGCTGACCCATAACGAGGAGCCGCCCGAGTCTACTTGGGTCGAGTTGGACTGAGCCGGGTCGGACAGATGAGTTGATTACCAAAACAATGCGGGGAGGCTTACCAGGCCCCCCGCATTTTTCATGCGTGCGTTACAGTCAAGCGGCGCCCAGCACCACATCACTGCTGAGCAGGTCCACGCCGACCAGCGTGATGGTGGTGATCTGTCCTCCCGTCTCGGCGACCGTCACGATGCTGTCGGCTCCGGCGTTGTCGATTGACTGCACCACCGCGCCCTGATCGCCGTCGAGCACCAAGGTATCGCGCAGGTTTTGGCTGACATCGAAGCCGGTGACCTGGTACGTATTCTCGGTGAATGACAGGTCGACGTTGAAGGCATCGTGCTCGCCGCCCGTGCCTGCCAGCGTGTAGCTGAACAGCGCGTCGTCGGGATTATCGGCGAAGAGGTTGGCATCGAAGGCGCTCGTTGCCGTGTCACCGTCCTTGTCCGTCAATGTCGCGTTGAAGCTCAACTGGACATCGCTGGCCAGGTTCTCGGTTTCCTGGATGAACTGGATCACCGGGATCTTGATCGCGCCACGGCCCATCGTGAGCTGGACGGCGTCGATCATCGCCGTGCCCTCGCGCTCGATGTCGAAGGACACCTGTCCGCCGGCCTCCGGCGTCAGGGTGTTCACCTCGATGAGATTGGAGAAGGTGCCGTCCTCGTAGTAGATCCGGAAATACAGGTCTTCGGTCGCGGTGTTATAGCCGGCCACGGAGTTGTCGATGAAGATCTTCATGCCCGAGACCAGGCTTTCCGGGTTGATCACGAAGCTCTCATCCGCCGCGCCGATCGCCACCAGGTTGTCGCCCTGGAGCAGGTTGTTGGAAACCCCGATGCCGGAGGTGCTGACGTTCATCGCCGCCGGGTCGATGTATGACGGCAATGGCGTGGTTTGCAGGGCGGCTTCGGTGGGATCGGCGAGTCCGACGCCGATGCCGGCGAGGATGTCCGTCGGCGAGGCGAGGGCTTTTGCCGAGAAGAATACGATTTCCTCGGAGGCAGAAGGAATGGCCGGGTTATTGGTTTCCGGGATCAGCAAGGTGCGCACCGGATCCGGGCCGCCTGCACCGAGGGAGCCGTCCGCGCTGCTGCGCACGATGGTCGAACTGAAACCCTGCACCAGGTCCAGCGCGTAGCTGCCATTGGCGTAGGCGGTGAGTGTGTAGTCGACCGAGGTGTCCGCGGTGGCGGCATTGTTGTCGAAGTCACCGGTCAGCGTGCCCGCGAAGTGGTAGGCGCCGTTGCCGTCCGGGGAGGGCGCCTGTTCGGTGAGCGTACCGGTTCCGGTGGTGGTCGTGTCGTCGGGCCTGACCAGGGTGAACTGGCCGTTCACCAAGGAAATGTCCAGACCGGCCGCACCGAGTCCATCGGCACCGGCGGACTGGTTCCAGAAGCCGTACTGCGGCAGGACGCTTCCGGTACCGATCAGGTTGCCGAACGCGACGGATGGGCCGTCGTCCTCGAATACCAGGTTCTGGCCGATGTTCAGTGTCGCCTGGGCGCTGTCGCCGTCCTTGTCGGACTTGATCGCCGTGAGCGTGACCAGGTTGTCCGAGGACAGGCTTTTAGCGTCATCGGGGTTGGTCGGGTCGGGATGCACCATCGCCCGGATCTGGTCCAGCGTCACGTCGCCATTAGCGGCGACGCTGACGGTAAACGCCAACAGGTTGGTAGTGGCCGTTCGGCCTTCCACCACATTGCCATTGAGCGACAGGTTGATCGCTTCGCCCGTGGCCGTGTCGGTCATGCCGGAAGGCCCCGCCACCACGCCCAAGGCGTAGGTCAGCGTGCCGGCGCCGTCGGCGCCATACGCTGAGAGAAAGTTGGCGGCGAAGTTCTGCGTGGCATTGGTCGCCAATACGGTCTCGTCTACTGTCAGCGTTGGTTCCGTACCCGTGGTGCTGACGCTGGGGCCGTCATCCTTGAACGAGAGGTTCTGGCCGATGTTGAGCGTCGTCTGGGCGCTGTCGCCGTCCTTGTCGGTGATGGTTGCGGTCAGCGTGACCAGGTTATCCGAGGTCAAGGTCTTGGCATCGTCGGGATTGTTGGTGTCGGGGTGCACGACCGCCCGGATCTGATCCAGCGTGACGTCGCCATTGGCGGCGACGCTGACAGTGAACACCAGCGCATTGGTGGTGGCCGTGCGACCTTCCACCACTGTGCCGTTGAGGGACAGGTTGACCGCTTCGCCCGTCGCCGTGTCGGTCAGTCCGGAAGCGCCCGCCACCACGCCCAAGGCATAGGTCAGCGTGCCGGCACCGTCGGCGCCGTAGGATGGATTGAAATTGGCGGCGTAGTTCTGGGTGGCGTCAGTCGCCAGGGCCGTCTCGTCCACCGTCAGCGTTGGCTCCGAGCCCGTCGTATTGACGCTTGGACCGTCGTCTTTGAACGAAAGGTTCTGGCCGATGTTGAGCGTCGCCTGGACGCTGTCGCCATCACCGTCGGTCTTGGTCGCCGTGAGTTTGACCAGATCGTCGGAGGTCAGCGTCGTGGCGTCATCGGGATTAGTGGTATCGGGATGCACCACGGCCCGGAGCTGGTCCAGCGTGACATCGCCATTGCTGGCGACGCTGACCGTGAACACCAGCTCATGGGTCGTCGCCGTTCGGCCTTCCACCACCGTGCCGTTGAGGGACAGGTTGACCGCCTCGCCGGTGGCGGTGTCCGTCAACCCGGAAGCGCCGGCTACCACGCTCAGGGCGTAGGCCAGCGTACCGGCCCCGTCGGCCCCGTACGCGGAGACGAAGTTAGCGGCGAAGTTTTGCGTAGCATTGGTGGCCAGGACGGTCTCGTCCACCGTCAGCGTGGGCTCGGTGCCGGTGGTGCTGATGCTGGGTCCATCGTCTTCGAAGATGATCTTCGAGCCGATTTCGGTTTTAGCCACCGACGCCTGGACCAACGTGAAGCCACCGATATCGAAGTCAGCGTGGTTATTGCCCTTGGCATCGAGCGCTGCGCCGTTTTCGATCAATACCCGATTGTGGTCCGCCGTCGTGGTGTATTCGATCTGGTAGCCGGCCTGGACCCCGGTGATGGTTGCTACCCCAGAGGCGAAGCTGATGACGATGCCCGCGTCGTTGGCCGTACCGTCCGAGTTCTCGACGACCACACCCGTGGCGATGTTGATGACGCGCACGTTGGTAATCGCCACGGAGGCATCACCGACATAACCGTTGACGAAATTCGTTCCGGATTCCGCCGCGGTGCTGAAGGCGCTGATCTTCACCACCGCCGTCTTGCCGCTTTGCAACTGCACCACGTCGAAGTTGGCCATCTTCGTATCGAAGACATCGGTGAAATCGATGTTGGACTCCACGTCCGCTTCGTTCTGGTCAAGGTTGGGGATGGTCATGTCCTGCCGGGCACCGGTGACGAAGGAGTAACGAATCCCTTCCTGCTCGACGATCATCTGATTGTTGGTGCCGAACGTGGTCGGCCCACCAGCCTGGCTGGTATTGATGGTGTCGCCGGTATTGATATTAACGCCGGTGGACTGGTCGGCCGGGTTCTTGCCGGTGGCGATGATGGTGGGCTCGGTGATCCGCAGCACGCCGTCGACCAGCTCGGTCGTCGGATTCGCGGTGGTGAACATCAGGAACAGATTCTGGCCGGAGGGGGCGTTGGCGAGACTGAATTCCAGGTCCTGGCTGGCACCGACGAAGACTTTGTCGAGCAGATTGACCGCGTCGTCAGGGTTGGTGGTGTCCGGTTGCGCCAGCGGTTGGTAGAGCACGGTCCAGATCTTGCCGCCGGTGGCGGTTTCGTCGATGTACGCGGCGAAGACAATCGCACCGCTGGGTCCGCCGGCCCGACCGAGGACGATGTTGTCGTTGGTATCGGTGTACAGAAGGATATCGGCACCGCTGAGCGTATCCAGCCCACTGTCGACGCCATTGAGCGGCGCACCATCGCTGCCGACGAAACTGATGCCGGTGACAACGGCTCCGGGGGCGGCGTTAAGGGTGAAGGCATCGCTGCCGGTGTTGCCTACCGCGCCGGTATAGCCACTCAGGGCCGCGCCGGTCGCCGTGCCAGCGCCCAGTGCGGTCAGGCGACTGGCGAAGGTCGAAGGCAGGGAAGCCACCAGGATGTCGTTGTCGTCGGCATCTCCCAACGGGGCGGGCGTGGCGGTGGCGTTCTGCAAGTTGGCGGTTTCGTCCAGTGTTACGTTCACGCCGGTTGCCACGACGCCCAAATCGTCGGTGGCGCTTGCCGCGTCTAGCGAGGTCGGATCACTCAGCAGTGATGAGTCTTGCTCGCGAATAGTCATGACTTTCTCCAGAGCATGCGGTCATCAAGGCCTGACCGTTGACCATTGATCGCAACTATGGATAAGCGCGGGGTGATTGCGCATCGGCCGATACTCCCAAGCGGTGCAGGAGTTTCGGACTAGGACGGTGATAGGCGTTGCAAGCCGGGCCAGGAGGCTCGCGGTCGTGAAAATGTCGGAACTATCGCTTTGGCGGCACGATCAGTTTCCTAGGTATCAATCAACGCGCCCAGGCCGGCCATTTTCCTATGGCAATACCCACCAGGGACGCTGAACGATAAGGAGCTGTCATGACCGTTACCGCCCATCCTTACTACCGAAGCACGCCAGGGCCGCTGCATGCGGTCCTGCTTGCCGGCACGGTTCCGCTGTTTCTCGGCGGCCTGCTCAGCGATATCGCCTACTACAAGACCTACCAGATCCAATGGAGCAACTTCGCTTCCTGGCTGATCGCCGGCGGGCTGCTGTTCTGTGGGCTGGCGTTGTTGTTCGCGCTGGTCAACCTGATCCGCGCGGAGCGCAAGGCCGGGCGTCCGGTAGGGTATTTCCTGCTATTGCTCGCCACGTGGGTGCTGGGGCTGATCAACGCCTTCGAGCACGCCAAGGATGCCTGGGCCGTGATGCCCCAGGGTCTGGCGCTGTCCGTCGTGGTGACCCTGCTGGCCTGCGTGGCGGCCTGGGTCGGACTGACCAGCCTGCGTTCGGGAGGTGAACAATGAAGCCTCGCATCGCATTGACGGCCGTGAGCATGGCACTCTTGCTGAGCGCCTGCGGAGGTGAAGGGGACGCCACCCAAGCACGCGGCCCGGACCCGAAGTTGCCGGAGCCTCAGCGTAGCCTCTTGCCCAGCATGAAAATTGCCGAGCCGGTGGCTTGGGGGGACCAGAAGCCAACCGTGCCCCAGGGCTACGAAATTACCGCCATCGCCACCGACCTGAAGATCCCGCGCCAGACACTTGTCTTGCCCAATGGCGATATCCTGGTGGCCGAGGGCCGTGGTGGTAACGCGGCGAAGCTCAAGCCCAAGGACGTGATCGCCAGCGTCATCAAGGCCAAGGGCAACACCCAGGTCAAGGGCGGCAACCGCCTGACACTGTTGCGTGACGCCGATGGCGACGGCACTTACGAACTGAAGACGGTCTTCGCCGAAAACCTCAACGCGCCCTATGGCCTGGCATTCGCGAACGGCAAGCTGTACGTGGCGAACCAGGACGCCCTGGTTCGCTTCGACTACCAGGACGGCCAGACCAAGGCGAGCGGGGCGCCCGTCAAAGTCACCGACTTGCCATCGGCGATCAACCATCACTGGACCAAATCGCTGGCCGTCAGCCCTGACGGACGCTCGCTGTATGTCGGTATCGGCTCGAACAGCAACATCACCGAGCGCGGCATGGAAGTCGAGATCGACCGGGCGATGGTCTGGCAGATCGACGCCGAAACCGGCGCCCATCGGCCTTATGCGACTGGCCTGCGCAACCCGACGGCGTTGAAAATCGAGCCTGGGTCCGGGCAGTTGTGGGCGGTGGTCAACGAACGGGACGAACTGGGGCCGGACCTGGTGCCGGACTACCTGACTTCGGTGCGCGAAGGCGCGTTCTACGGCTGGCCGTACAGCTATTGGGGGCAGAACGTCGATCCACGGGCGCAGCCGCAGGATCCGCAAAAAGTCGCCGCTGCGGTCAAGCCCGATTACAGCCTGGGCTCCCATGTCGCCGCCCTGGGTGTCGATTTTTCCATTGCGGCCATGGGCGAGAAATTCGCCGAAGGCGCATTCGTTGGCGAGCACGGCAGTTGGAACCGTGACCAGCCGGTGGGCTACAAGGTGATCTTCGTGCCGTTCAGCAACGGTCGGCCTTCGGGTGAGCCGGTCGATTTCGCGACGGGCTTCCGCGGCTCCGATGGCAAGACCCGTGGCCGGCCGGTGGGGGTGACGGTGGATCCGCGTGGTGCGCTGATCATTGCCGATGACTTGGCGAATACCGTGTGGCGGGTTACCCGCAAGCCGTGAGCTTGAACCTGGTTCTGGTGAGGGCACCGCATTTCGCCTGTGGGAGCGGGCTTGCTCGCGAAGGCGGTGTTCCCGTCGATGAAAATGCTGGATGTACCGGCCTCTTCGCGGGCAAGCCCGCTCCCACAGGGGCCGGTGAGCACACATTGGAAACGAACTTCTGTGGCGACCACCTCCGGTCCATCGGTTTGAACTCACCCCCCATAGGCCGTTCCAAATTCATCCATTCAAACCCAAGGCCCCCGCTGCGCAATGCCCAGAATCCTTACCCAGCAAACCCCGGAAGAAGAACTGACCGAACACAAGGCCAAGCTCTTCGGATCCCCCAAGGAACGGCTGGATTTCTATCGCCGGGAAATCCAGTACGAAACCAGCATCCTCGCCAATCGGACCGACGCCTACCTGGCTGCCCAATCCTTCCTGGTGATCGCGTTCGCTTCGTGCATGGCCAACCTGAACCCCGAATGGGGCAAGCTCTTTACGCTGATCGTGCCGCCGTTCCTGGCGCTGCTCGGGTTCCTGAGCTCGCTCAATGCCTGGCCGGGCATTCGCGCGGCCTACGAAATCATCGACCACTGGCATTTCAAGCAAAGCGAATTGCTGCGCAGTGAACCGCTGATGGGCCTGGCGTACGATGAATCGCCGCTGTTCAGCGAGCGGGAGTCCACTCACAAGGGGTATCGCAAGTCGCTGTTGTTTTCGGTGCGCACACCGTGGATTTTTGCGGCGTTCTGGGTGTTGCTCGGGGTCTACTCGGTGTTTATCCAGGTCAGCGATCCCGGTGGTTGATCGCTGAGCCTCGCTTTTGCTGGCGCTCATACCAGGCCAGCGCAGGTTGGGTGCTCACCCCGTGGACCAGGATACTCAGGGCCACCACTGACAGGGTCAGGTCGATACACAGTTGTGCCACGCCGGGCTGCAGGTCATGGTTCAGGGCATAGAACAGGTAAAACAGGCTGCCGATGCCGCGTATGCCAAACCAGCCGATCAACAGCCGTTGCGGGTGGTCCAGCAGTCTTCCCCATGGCATCGCCAACACACTCAGCGGGCGAATCACCGCGAAAAGCAAGGCGCCAATCGCCAGGGCCCGCCAGTCCCAATGATTCGCCAGGACCACCCCCAGAAGCGTCACCAGGAACACTTCCATCGAACGCTCCACCAGACTGCCGAACGCCAGCATGTCGCCCATCATCACGCCGGCCGCCAGTTGGCCTTCATCCAAGGCCTGGGTGTCGCCGTGCACTGCCTGCTCGGGATCGACGGCTTCGTGGCCGACCACCGGCTGCACCAGGTGCTCGGCGGGCGGCGCGTTTTCATCGGTGGACTGGACCTCTGCCTGTCGTAGCCCCAGGCCCGCGGCGAAAACCGAGAGAAAACCGTAGCCCTGGACCGATTCCGCCGCGACATAGGCCAGGGCGATCAAGGCCAGGGCCAGGTAGTCGTTGGGGGACAGCGTGCTGTCGGCGTTCTTGATGCGCATCGACAAGGTCAGCTTGCCGATGCCACGGCCCAGCCAATAGCCGATCAGCAAGCCCACCGGCACCGCCCAAAGCACGTTGCGCAACGCCCATTCGCCGAGAAACCCGCTGTCGTCCTCGCGCAACATCAGCAGACCCAGGATGACGAAGGGAAACGCCGTGCCATCGTTCAACCCGGCTTCCCCGGACAGGCCGAAGCGCACCCGGTCATCATCCCGGGCATCGTTGACCTGCACCAACGCCGCCAGCACTGGATCGGTGGGCGCCAGCATCGCGCCGATCAGCAACGACAGCGCCCAACCGAGCCCAAACAGGTAATGCAACGCCAGGCAGAGCCCGGCAATCGTCAGGATCATCACCGGACCTGCGAGCCCATACGCCACTCGCCAACTGCGGTTCTTCAACGGCAAACGCAGCTTGAGCCCGCTGACGAATAGCGAAAACACCACGGCGACTTCCGTCAGGTGCTCCATCCACACCGAAGAGTCATCGACTCCCAGCCTCAGCAGTCCAAGCCCCGCCGGGCCGATGGCAACCCCCAGCGCCAGGCAAACCGCGGAAGTGGTCACGGGCATCCAGCGCAGGTAGGAGGAGGTCAGGGCCAAGGTCAGCAAGACCGCACCGAGCACGGCTACCCACACTGTGAAGATCATGGTTGCTCCTTGGATAACGGTGCTTCACCTGGACGGGCTTGCTTCATTCGAGGGCCACGGCGAAGCGAGGGTTCCGCCGCAAATCGCCTGCGTCCCGTTTATCCGACCGCTTTTCGGTCCAGGGGAATTTTTTGCCGTTCGCAAGGCTCTGCAATGGAAGAGACGTGCTGATTCAGCGTCCTGCCGAGAACCCGAGAGGCCCTTATGACTGCGCTGACACCCCTTCAATCCCGGCCTGCCATTGCGCAACCGATGACCGCTGCCGGCAATGTGCGCCAATGCTACGAACGACTGCTGCAAGGGCCTGACGATGCTGACAAGCAAGCTGTCGCCCAAGCCTTCCTGCAACCTTGCCTTGAAGAGGCGAGCGCATTGCCCCAGGAAATCCCCGACGACCCCGCGGCATTGCTGGCCTGGGTCGAGCAGCACAGCGCCGGAGTGGCCCGGCAATACGCCGACTACCTGGAACGGCGCAAGAGCGGTGGCCCCCGGGAGTTCTTCAGTAGCAAGGCCCATGCCTTGTATTTTCTCCAGGCCGTGGCGCCAACCAAACTGGTGGACGGCGCCTGGCTGTATGGCGTACTCCAACACTGGCATGACCATCGCTTCGAAGGGTTGCTGTGCACCTATCTGGAAGAGCTTGGGGATGGCGTTCCCGCGCAGAACCATGTCGTGCTCTACCGCAAGCTGCTGGCCGAACACGGCTTGCAGGATATGCCCGACATCGAGGACGAGCGCTATCTGCAAGGCGCGGTTCAATTGGCCCTCGGCTATGCCGGCGACGAGTACCTGCCCGAAGTCATCGGCTACAACCTCGGTTACGAGCAACTGCCGCTGCATCTGCTGATCAGCGCCTATGAGCTGAGCGAACTCGACATCGATCCCTATTACTTCACCCTCCACGTGACCATCGACAACGCCAGCACCGGTCACGCTCACAAGGCCGTGCAATCGCTGCTGCAATTGATGCCGATGGAGGCGGGGCGTGAATCGTTCTGGCAGCGCGTCACCTTGGGCTATCGCCTCAACGACTTGGGGCAGGGCAGCCGGGCGATCATCGAATCGTTTGACCTGGAGCGTGAAGTGCTCGACATGCTGGAACGCAAGCGCCCGTTCGGCCAGCACATGCATTCCGACTACTGCAAGTTCGAAGGCAAGACCGTCAACCAATGGCTGGCGGAGCCGGGGCAACTGGAGGGTTTTTTGAACGCCATGCAGAACAAGGGATGGATCAAGCGCCACGAAGACCCGCAGAACAGCCGCTTCTGGACCCTGATCGAAGGTGCGGGCGCGGCCATGTTCGGCGTCTTCAGCCCGTATGAAAAGCAGTTGCTGCACGATTGGATTGCGGGTGACTGGCTGGATCAACGCGGTCGCCCCGGCGCCCGCCGTCCCCACGGCGGGGTGCATGAGTCGCCGGCACCGGCCCAAGACCCGGATGTGTTGAACCTGCAGCAGACGCTGCGGGGCAAGGCCCCCCGTGAGCAAATGCAGATGCTGATGCCCTGGCTTTCGGCCCGTTGCCACAGCCATCCGGCCGGGTTGTTCGCGACCCGTCGGTTCATCGAACTCAAGTCCGCCCTTCGTTAGGAGCCCTGCATGAATCAGGAAGATCGCCTGTCCGAACCCGACCTGGCGCTGCTGCAACTGGGTCGCCGCCTGCACGCCGACGGCTACCGTTTTATCACGCCGACGCCGTTGACCCATGAACGGGTCAACCAACGGCCCGGCAACGAACGCTCGAAGACCCTGCGGGATGTCTTCGGCTGGTCCCGGCCCTTCGCACCGGGGCTGATTTCCGCCGACGAGCAGCGCCAATTGCAGGAAGCCGAAGTGTTGGAAGAACGCGATGGCCTGCTGCGCAGCCGCGTACGCTGGTCGAGCCTGGACGGCATGCTGTTCGCCCATTCGCAGTTCCCGACCCAGGCCAATGACGCGGTGTTCTTCGGCCCCGACAGCTACCGTTTCGCCCATCTGATCCATACCCATTTGCAACAGAACTTCACCGCCGTGCATCGCGCCGTGGACATCGGCTGCGGTGCCGGCGTCGGGGCGATGATCATCGCTCGTGCCCGCCGCGAGGCCCAGGTCCTGGCGGTCGACATCAACCCCTTGGCGTTGCGCCTGTGTGCCGTCAACGCCGCGCTGGCCGAGGTTGCCAACGTCGAGATCGCCCGCAGCGATGTGCTCCGGGACGTCGAGGGCGATTTCGACCTGATCGTCGCCAACCCGCCGTACATGGCCGACCCCGCCGAGCGCGCGTATCGCCATGGCGGCGGAACGCTGGGCGCCGGGTTGTCGCTGCGGATCGTCGAGCAGGCGTTGCCCCGGCTGACGCCTGGCGGCTCGCTGGTGCTCTACACCGGCGTGGCGATGGTCGATGGTCGCGACCCGTTCCTCGAAGCCTTGGGTGCGTGGCGCGATTCGGCGGAGTTTGCCTGGACCTACAGGGAATTGGACCCGGACGTATTCGGCGAGGAGCTGCTGACGCCGGGTTATCAGGACGTTGAAAGGATCGCCGTGGTGGCGTTGGTTGTCACCCGCACGGGTGCGGGTATCGGAGGGAACATCGATGAACAGGCGTCTGAAGTTCGGCATTGAAGAGGAATATTTCATCACCGACCTGCAAACCCGCCGCATGCCCGAGCAGCCGCCCGCGGCAGCGGTTGCGGCCTGTCGGGAGGAGCTGGGCAAGCATTTCGCCCATGAAATGTTCCAGAGCCAGGTGGAAATGGCTTCGCCCATCTTCCGCAGCCTGGCCGAGGCCGCCGATTACCTGGCCCAGGTGCGCGGTGGCCTGACCCAGCGGCTGGCGCCCCATGGCCTGGGCCTGTTGAGCGCAGGGTCCCATCCCATGGCGACCGTCGGCTTGCAGCCCACCGACGAACTGCACTTCCAGCAACTGTTTGACGATTACCAGCGCGTGGCGCGGCGCAGCGTACTGTCGGGCCTGCACGTGCATGTAGAGGTGCCGGGCGATCATGATCGGGTCAAGGTGATGAATGAAGTGTTGCCCTGGCTGCCGATGCTGTTGGCGCTGAGCGCATCGTCGCCTTTCTGGAACGGCGCCTACAGCGGCTTCAGCAGTTATCGCCAGGTGGCCTGCGATGAGTGGCCGCGCATGGGCGTGCCGGAATTCTTCGAGGATGAGCCGGCGTTCGAGGGCTACGTCAACATGCTCACGCGCACCGGTTCCATCCGCCAGCCGAGCGATTGCTGGTGGGTGCTCCGGCCGTCGTCGCGTTATCCGACCCTGGAGCTGCGCATCTGTGATGCCTGCCCTCGGATCGAAGACGTGTTGTGCCTCGTTTCGCTGTTTCGGCTGATGATTGCCCACGCCATCGCCCAGCCTGCGCCCGGCGCCCACTACAGCTTGATGTCCCACTGGATCCTCAAGGAAAACCGCTACCGGGCCAAGCGTCACGGCATCCTCGCGGAGTTTATCGTCGAGGACCAGGAACAACCCATGCTCATTGGCGAATGGCTGAACCTCGCCGAGCAGACCTTCGGCGAAACCGCGACGGCGCTGGGTGTGCAGGACGTGTTCAAGCAAGCCCGCCGAATCATTCAACAGGGCACCAGTGCTGATCGGCAGGTGGTGCTCTACGAACAGGGTTTGTTGCTGGGTGATACGACTGAAGAGGCGCTGGGCCGGGTGGTCGATCAACTGCTGTCGGAAACCGCCGGAATGCCCGTCGCCGATCCGACCCTTGCGCAAGTAGCAGGTGGCCCATGACCAGCAAGACCCTCGACGATTACAACCGCATGCGCGATTTCGCTGCCACCCCGGAGCCGGCGGCGAAGCGCTCGCGCAAATCGGCGAAAACCGCCCACGCCTTGCAATACTGCATCCAGAAGCACGACGCCACGCGGTTGCATTACGATTTTCGCTTGGAGCTGGACGGTGCGCTGAAGAGCTGGGCGGTGCCCAAGGGTCCGTCCCTGGACCCGAAGGTCAAGCGCCTGGCGGTGCACGTTGAAGACCACCCGCTGGACTATGCGTCCTTCGAGGGCAGCATTCCCGAGGGGCATTATGGCGCCGGTGACGTCATCGTCTGGGACCGGGGCGTGTGGATTCCCCAGGGGGATGTGCACGACGCCTACGAAAAGGGCCGGCTCAAGTTCGAGTTGCGCGGGGAAAAGCTCGCGGGCCTGTGGAATCTGGTGCGCACCCATATGCCGGGCAAGCAGGAGCAATGGTTCCTGATCAAGCATCAGGACGACGCGGCCCGGCCGGAAAGCGAGTACGACGTGGTGGAGGCCGAGCCTGACAGCGTGCTCAGCGATCGCACCATCGTGCCCAAGCGCCGGGGCAAGGCTGCTGCTGCTGCCAAAGCCGTGAAGCAGCCGGAAGAGCCTGCCAAGCCGAAGTCGACGAAAAAAACTGGAAAGACCACCCTCAGCGGCGCCGTTGCCGGCCCGATGCCTGAAACCCTCAAGCCGGAACTGGCGACCCTGGTGGAAAGCGCCCCGGACGGCGACTGGCTCTACGAGATCAAGTTCGACGGTTACCGGGTCATGGCGCGCATCGACAATGGCGACGTGCGCTTGATCACCCGCAACGGCCATGACTGGACGCATAAGCTGCCGAAACAGGCCGAGGCCCTGGCGGCGCTGGGCTTGGAATCGGCCTGGCTCGACGGTGAAATGGTCGTCGCCAACGAGCAAGGCGTGCCGGATTTTCAGGCCCTGCAAAACGCTTTCGATGCCGGCAGCAGCGGCAAGATCGCCTATTACCTGTTCGACCTGCCGTACCTCAACGGCATGGACCTGCGCAAAGTGCCGGTGGAGGAACGCCGTGCCGCATTGGCCGCCGTACTCGAACCCAACGAAGACCCGTTGCTGCGCTTCTCGGACTCTTTCGAGGAGACCCCCGAAGCGCTGCTCAACAGCGCCTGCCAGATGCGCATGGAAGGGTTGATAGGCAAGCGCCAGGGCAGCGCCTATGTGTCCCGGCGCAGCAGCGACTGGATCAAGCTCAAGTGCAAGAATCGCCAGGAATTCGTCGTGGTTGGCTTCAGTGACCCGAAGGGCGCCCGCAGCGCGTTCGGTGCGTTGTTGCTGGGCCTGCATGACGTCGACAGCGGCGAGTTGCGCTATGCCGGCAAGGTCGGCACCGGTTTCAACGAAACCACGCTCAAGAGCATCTATCAGCAGCTGTTGCCCCTGGAAACGAAAAAAGCCGCCGTGGTCAATCCGCCCACCGGCTATGACGCCAAGGGCGTGCATTGGCTCAAGCCTGAGTTGTTGGCGGAAGTGGCGTTTGCCGAAATGACCAAGGAAGGCTCGGTACGCCATGCCGTGTTCCATGGCTTGCGCAACGACAAGCCGGCCAAGGCGATCACTCAGGAATTGCCGAAAACCGTGAAGAAGACCGCGGCCAAGGACGATACAGAACCGGCGCCGGCCAAGGCGAAAGCCAAAGCCAAGCCCAAGGCTGCGCAGTCGCCAACGTTGGACGGCAAGGTCCGCATTACCCATCCCGAGCGAGTGATCGACGCCAGCAGCGGCACGACAAAAATGCAACTGGCCGAGTATTACGCCAGCGTTGCCGACTTCATCCTGCCGGAGCTGGCCGACCGTCCGGTGGCGCTGGTCAGGGCGCCGGATGGCATCGCCGGCGAGTTGTTCTTCCAGAAGAACCCCGAACGCCTGGCGATTCCCGGCATCACCAGCCTGGACAAGGACCTGACCGGGCAACCCATCATGATCATCAACAACGCCGAGGCGCTGATTGGCGCGGTGCAGATGAGCACCGTGGAGCTGCACACCTGGAACGGCACTTCTGCCGACCTGGACAAGCCTGACCGCTTCGTCCTGGACCTTGATCCGGACCCGGCGTTGCCGTGGAAAAGCATGGTGGAAGCCACGCAGTTGACCCTGTCGGTGCTGGATGAACTGGGCCTGAAGGCCTTCCTGAAGACCAGCGGCGGCAAGGGCATTCACATTGTCGTGCCGATTACCCGCAAGTTGGGCTGGGACGAGGTGAAAGGCTTCAGCCACGCCATCGTCAGCCACATCGCCAAGCTGTTGCCTGATCGTTTCTCAGCGGTGTCGGGGCCGAAGAACCGGGTAGGGCGGATCTTCATCGATTACCTGCGCAATGGCCTGGGCGCCACGACCATTTGTGCGTACGCCGCCCGTACCCGCGAGGGGTTGCCGGTGTCGGTGCCGATCTACCGCGAAGAAGTGGCCGAGCTCAAGGGCGCCAACCTGTGGAACGTGCACAACGTCCATGAGCGGCTGGCGGAGGTGGGGCATGAGCCTTGGGCGGACTTGCGCAAGACCCGCCAGAGCATCACCGCCGACATGCGGCGGCGGGTTGGGATGAAGAAGACTGTCAAGTAGCTTGAGCGGACGCCTTTTGTGACAGGTGGAACCACATGGCTGATCGAACGATTGTGGCGAGGGGATCACTGTGGCGAGGGGATTTATCCCCGTTGGGCTGCGCAGCAGCCCTTGGTTGTTTGTCAGACACAGCGAGGTGTCAGGTTTTAGGGCCGCTTCGCGCCCCAACGGGGATAAATCCCCTCGCCACAAATAAATCGCCGTTAACTGTCAGGCCCTGGTTTTAATAAACCTGCGAACGCCGCAACTGCTCGATCGCTTCAATCAACTCGTCATAGGACACCGGCTTGCCGATGTGCTGGTCGAAGCCCGATTGCTGGGATTTATTCAGGTCGGTGGACGCGCCGTAGCCGGTCAGGGCGATGGCCGGGATGTGCTTGATATGGGGCAGCTTGCGCAGGGCCTGCATCAGTTCATGGCCGTTCATCACCGGCATCCCGAGGTCGGAAATCACCACGTCGAAACGGCCATCCTTGGCGGCTTCCAACGCCTCCAACGGCTGATCGAAGGCAACCACGATGGCGTCTTCCATCTCCAGCAGCAGCTTGAGGGTGTCGAGCACGTCGGGCGAGTCATCCACCAGCAGGATCGTTAAACCGCCCAGGCGCCCGGACTGTTCGTCGCAAGACTGCGGTTTAGGTTCGATCGCGGCATTGCTCAAGGGCAGGCGAATGGTGAAGGTGCAGCCTTTGCCCAACCCTTCGGACTTGACCTCGACACTGCCGCCGTGGGCTTCGGTCAATTGCCGGACCAGTGACAGGCCGATCCCCAGGCCTTCGCGCTGGTGGGTGGCGTGCTGGGTCTCGGCCTGGCCGAACAGGTCGAACACTTCGTTCAAATGCTCCGCCGCGATACCCACGCCAGAATCCTTTACGTCCAGGCGTGCCATATGGTCATCGTGACTGGCGACCAGTTGTACACGGCCGCCGTTCGGAGTGAACTTCAGCGCGTTGTTCACCAGGTTCCAGATGATCTGCTCCAGCCGGGTCGGGTCGGCATTGACGACCAGCTCGCCGCTGGAGCCCTCAGGCAGCTCAAGGGTGACTTTGTTCGGGTGATTGTCGTTGATCACCACGGTGTAGATGTCTTGCAGCACGCGAGCCAGATCGACCGGCTGGCGCTTGAGCTTGAGCTTGCCGGTGCGGACACGGGCCACGTCCAGCAGGTCGTCGATGATGCGCGCCTGGCTGGTGACCGCGTCGCAAATGGTGTTCACGGCCCGGGCTGCCGCGGTGACGGTCTTGGTCACCGGCAGGCGCCGCAGCAGCTCGGCATTGAGCTGGATCAGGTTCAACGGGTGCTTGAGCTCGTGGGACATGACCGCGAAGAACTCATCCTTCAAATGGCTGGAGTTCTGGGTTTCCATCAGCCGTTGGGTCTGTTCTTCGTGCAAGCGCTTGTGGCCGGTGAGGTCACGGGCGATCTTCACGTAGCCCTGCAAATAGTCGCCGCTGAGCAGCGTGACTTCGCCGCTGCAGAAGAAGCGGCTGCCGTCCTTGCGCTGGTGCCAGCGCTCGTCTTCGCAACGGCCTTTGGCCCGTGCAGTGCTCAGTTCTGTTTCGGGGACGCCGGTGGCGCGGTCTTCGGGGGTAAAGACAAAGTCGTAGTAGCTGCCTTCCGCTTCCGCCTTCGTGTGGCCGAAAATCAGCTCCGCCCCCGTGTTCCAACTGGTGATCACGCCGTGCTCGTCCAGCAGGATGATCGCGTAGTCGCGGGTGCTTTCCGCCACCAGGCGCATGCGCTCCTCGCCCAGGCGCAGCTCTTCTTCGGCGGCTCGGCGCTTGGTGATGTCGATGAACGTCAGTACCGTGCCGTCGATATGGTCTTCGCTGGAGCGGTACGGCAGCAGCCGGGCGATGTACCAGCGAGCATCGCTGCTGCTGACTTCGCGCTCGATCATGTTCAGGGATTCGAACACCTGGGTCGCGTCCGCCGCCATGTCGGGGTAATCCAGGCGATGGGTGATGTCCAGCAGCGAACGCCCGGTGTCCACCGGAAGCATGCTGAAGATCTCCGTGGCCCGAGGCGTGAACCATTTGATGCGCATGCTGCGATCGATGAACACCGTGGCGATGTCGGTGGAAGCGATCAGGTTGGTCAGGTAGTCGTTGATCTTGTCGGTTTCTTCAACCTTGGTCTTGAGCTCGTAATTGACCGTCAGCAGTTCTTCGTTGATCGACTGTAGCTCTTCCTTGCTGGTCTCCAGTTCTTCGGTGGCGGAGCGCAGTTCCTCGTTGATGGCCTGCATTTCTTCGTTGGAGGCCTTGAGCTCCTCGCTGGAGACCTCGGCCTGCTCGATGGTGTCTTGCAGGTGCAACTTGGTCCGCTGCAGCTCGCGCTCCAGATTGGCCAGGACCTGGTTTTCGGTCTGGCTGGTGATGGTGCCGACCTGTTGGCTGGGGTCGACTTCTTCCTCTTCGAACACCACGAGCACGAACTCGCCATCGGACAATTCGTCGCGATACGGCTGGACCAGCAGGTCCACCAGGAAACGTCGCCCATCGCGCTCCATGTTGACCTGTCGCGACTTGACCGGCTGGCCGTTCTGGTTGACCTGGAACAACGCGGTGCGGATTTCCAGGCGCAGTTGCGGATTGATCAGCGTGAGCAGGTTGCGCGACATCTCGCCGCCGACATGGCGCAGGAAACGCCTGGCACTTTCGATCATGTGCAGGATGTCGCCATTGCTGTCGACGATGATGCTGGGTGGCGCGGCCTGTTCGATGGCGCGCAGGTGGATATCGGCAAACGACACCTTGCGCGGCACCGGGACCTGGGCGGGGACCAGGGACGAGGTGCTGCGCACGTAGCCGCCACGGGGCATGGTCGGGGTGCGGCGGCTGCTGGCAGTGCCGTACTTGGCCCGGAAGATCCGGTTGCGCTTGTCCACCGGGCTGAATAGCTCATGGCACGCATCCGCCGATTCCGAGGAACCGAGGAACAAATAACCGCCAGGACGCAGGGCAAAGTGGAACATTTGCAGGATTTCCCGCTGCACCTCGCGGTCGAGGTAGATCAGCAGGTTGCGGCAGACGATCAGGTCAATCTGCGAGAAAGGTGGGTCCGACAGCAGGCTGTGCTTGGCGAACAGCACGCGTTCGCGGATTTCCTTGCGAACCCTGAAACTGGCGCCTTCCTTCAAGAAGTACTGGCGCAGGCGGGTAGGGGGGACGTCGGTGATGATCGCTTCCGGATAGGCGCCGCCGCGACCCACGGTAATCGCCCGTTCATCGATATCGGTGGCGAATATCTGCAATTTGGCGCTGCTGGCGTCGTGTTGCAGCTGGTCGCTGAGCAACATGGCCAGGGTGTAGGCCTCTTCGCCGGTCGAGCAACCGGCTGACCAGACGCGGATCTCCTCCGGCGGCACGCTGCCCGGTTCCACCGGCTTGAGCAGGTTGGGCAGGACGTCACGCTCCAGGGCTTCGAAGGCCTCGCGATCACGGAAGAAGTTGGTCACGCCGATCAGCAGGTCGCCGAGCAGCGCCTTGGTTTCTTCCGGATGATTCTGCAGGTAGCTGTAGTAGGCGCCCAGGTCCGGTTGGGTGGTGACTTGCATGCGCCGTTCGATGCGCCGCAGCACGGTGGCGCGCTTGTAATGCTTGAAGTCATGGCCGGTGCCGGCGCGCAGCAGCACCAGAACATCATGCAGTGATTGCTCGGCGGCGATCGCCTCACGCTCGGAGGCCGGCGGTTGGGTATGGATCTCCGGATCGTTGGCGGTCGGCAGGCGGATGGCCTGGGAGTTGCGCCAGAGCTCCAAGAGCTTTTGCGGCATCTCGACGACAGGGAGCACCAGGTCGACCATTTGGGTGTCGATGGCGGCCTGGGGCATGCCATCGAACTCGGCGTCCTGGGGTGACTGGGCGATGGTCACGCCGCCCTGTTCCTTGATGCGCGACAGGCCCACCGCGCCGTCGGAGCCGGTGCCTGACAGCACCAGGCAGAACGCGCGGTCCTTGTGCACATCGGCCAGGTCCCGAAAGAACAGGTCGATTGCCACGTGCCCGCCCTGGCGCGGCTCGGCCGGGGAAACCTTCAGGTAGCCGTCGTTCATCGACAACTGATGGGCCGGGGAAATTACGTAGACATGGTTCTTCTCGATCGGCACCGCCTCGGTCACCTGCAACACAGGCATCTTGGTGGATTCCTGGATGATCTTGTCGGCAATGCTCTGATGATCCGGGGAGAGGTGCAAAACGATCACGAACGCCATGCCGTTGTCCTTGGGCATGTGTTCGAAAAACTGCTTGATGGCCTGTAGCCCGCCCGCGGAAGCACCGATTCCGACCACGGCGAAATCCAGGCTGCTGGGGCTCAGCTCTCGTCGCTGTGGCACGTTGGGAGAGCGTTTGCTTGAAGATGGCATATAAATTTGGCCTTAAGGGCGGCGGGGCGGTCCAGCGCTGCCGACTCGATTCAGGAATGCAAAAAGTCGCAGGATAATCGGGTTACGCGAAGATTGCGAAAACTCACGCTTCGCTACGCCGCCGCCACCCACATTGTGGACCTTCAAAAGCCATTCAGCCTACCGGAACCCGCAGGTATTCGGGCTGCAGATAGTTGAACCACAGCAGGATCATTTCCACCAGGATCGTGACCAGCACCAGCAAACCCACGCCCCAGACGCTGGCCGAATACAGCAGGCCCTGTTCCTTCTTCAAGCCCATGAACCTGGGCAAGCCGACGAACAGCAGGAACGTCGAATAGACCGAAGCGGCCAGCAGGACCGCAACCGCCAGCCAGCGGCTCGGATACACGCCGAAGATCCCGGCCAGGAAGTACGGGGTAGCGGTGTAGGCGGCGAATCCGATGCACTGGTTGACCGTCGGTCTTGCCTCGAAGGTGCGCGACATCCAACGGATGAACAATCCCATCAGCGACACACCCACCACGATGGTCACGTATAGCAAGACGCACAGCTGCAGCGCACTGGCGTGACTGAGTCGCACGGTTTCGTTTTCGGCCAGGCTCCAACCGGTCCAGGTGGTGCCGATGAACAGGCACACCGCCGGGATCAACGCGAGCAACAGCAAATGCGCCAGGTAATGGTGGGGATGAGCCTGCTCTTGCTCGCGAATGTCCCCCCAGGCGAATTCGGGATGGGTGAACAGTTTGACGAAAAGCACGGACATGACGACCTCCTGATCAGGACAGCCTCTGCATGAGGCCCATACGGTTATGAGGTACAGGATTGGCCAGGGGTTTCATTTATTTGGCCGGTCCGGGCCACGGCGCGATAAAGGGAATGATTCGAAACGGCGGGGGTCAACCCATCAGCATCCATGAAGGACTGTATGCCATGACTGTTGCCCATTCCCTGATCGAGTACATGCGCGAACATGAGTTGCGCCTGACCGCCGCCGAGTCCTGCACCGCGGGGCTGATCGTTACGCTGCTGGCTGAAGTGCCGGGCAGCGGTTCGCTGATCGAAAGCGGCTATGTGGTCTATTCCCCCGAAGCCAAGCAGCGCCTGCTCGGGGTCAAGCCACGAACCATCGAGACCTTCAACCTGACCAGCCGCGAAGTCGCCGAGGAAATGGCCCTCGGCGCGCTGCGCGACGCCAACGCCAACGTCGCGGTCGCCACCACCGGCCTGCTCGGGCCGGACGACAAGGACGGCATTCCCGCCGGCACGGTGTGTTTTGCCTGGGCGTTCGAAGTGGACGGGCAACGCGCGCTGTTCAGTCGCCGGGAGCGGTTCTTCGGCGATCGTTCCCAGGTACAACGTCTCTCCAGTGAGTACGCCTTGCAACAGATACCGGGCTATCACCAGCGGGCTTTGACGGGCGACCGTCGATAGGGAGGACCGTCATGACCGACGAATACGACCAGGACGACCACCGTAGCCGCGAGTTCCCGGTGCGCGAGGACATGGCGTTCCAGCACAAGGTCTGGCGTTTCGAACGGGTGGGTTGGTACGTGTTGGTGCTGCTGGTGATCCTGACCCTGCTCGGGTTGTTTTCCCGTGGCCCGCTGAGTAGCCGCGAAATGCACAGCGCCGACGGCAGCATTGGTGTCGAGTACGAAAAATTCCACCGCAACGGCTCGACCAACCCGATGATCATTCGCCTGAAGGGCGCGCCTGGCGCCGTGCTGGAGGTGGAACTCGGGGGTGACTGGCTGGAAGGGTTCGACGTGCAGAGCGTACAGCCGCAGCCCATGCGCTCGGCGGCCGCAGGACCGGGCATGAAAATCTGGCTGCAGGCGGATGGCGAGGGGCAGGCCAACCTGCACCTGTCGTTGCTCGGCGAAGGCCTTGGCACCTATCAAACCCGCATCGCCACGTCCCATGGCGCGGTGGTGACGTTCAATCAATTCATCTTTCCTTAGGTGACGTATGGATTCGGTACTGCGCGCCGCCGCGATGTACGCGGTATTGATGGTGTTGTTCAAGATCGCCGGGCGTCGTTCGCTGGCTGAGATCACCACCTTCGACTTCGTGCTGCTGATGATCATCGGCGAGGCGACCCAGCAGGCGTTGCTGGGGGATGACTTTTCGATGACCAACTCATTCATGGTCATCGTCACGCTGATTGCCATCGACGTCGGGTTTTCGTTGCTCAAGCTGCGCTCCGATTGGGTGTCCCGGCTGATAGACGGCGGCCCGACCATCATCGTCGAGGACGGGCGCATCTTGGAGGGGCGCATGCGCCACGCCCGGCTGATCGAGGCAGACATCATGGAAGCGGCCCGCTCCAGCCAGGGCATCGAGACCCTGGACCAGATCAAGTTTGCGATTATCGAGCGTAACGGCAAGATTTCGGTGATTGCCAAGGAGTGATCCGAAGGACGCTTCTGTGGCGAGGGAGCAAGCTCCCTCGCCACGGGATATGTGCGTGTGCCTACAGGATCGGCTTGCCCCCCGTCACCGCATACCGCGAGCCCGAGATGTAGCTGGACTCATCCGACGCCAGCAGCACGAAGATCGGTGCCACTTCCACCGGTTGGCCGGGGCGGCCCAGCGGCGTCTGGGACCCGAAATTCTGCACTTCTTCCTCGGGCATGGTGGCGACGATCAGCGGCGTCCAGATCGGCCCTGGCGCGACGCTGTTCACGCGGATACCCTTGGGCCCGAGCATCTGCGCCAGGCCGCCGGTGAAGTTGGCGATGGCGCCCTTGGTCGTGGCATACGCCAGCAATGTCGGCTTGGGCATGTCGGAATTGACCGACGTGGTGTTGATGATCGAGCCACCGGTCTTCATGTGCGGAACTGCGGCCTGGCAGATCCTGAACATCGCCGTGATGTTGATATCGAACGTGCGGACCCATTCCTCGTCGGGGATTTCTTCCAGACTCTCATGGGTCATCTGGAACGCGGCGTTATTGACGAGCACGTCGATACGCCCGAAGCGCGCGACGGTGTCGTCGACGACCTTGCGGCACTGGGCCTTATCGGCGAGGTCACCCGGAAGCAACAGGCATTGGCGCCCAGCTTCTTCGACCCAACGAGCGGTTTCCTTGGCGTCTTCATGCTCGTTCAGATAAGAGATCGCCACGTCCGCTCCTTCACGGGCGAAGGCAATCGCCACGGCGCGCCCGATGCCGCTGTCCGCACCGGTAATCAGCGCGATCTTGTTCGCCAGGCGTCCGGAGCCTTTATAGCTTTGTTCGCCGCAGTCCGGGTAAGGGTCCATTTTCTGCTGGCTGCCCGGTACGGGTTGTTGTTGCTTGGGGAAGGGCGGGGTTGGGTAATTGGCCATAATCGTTCTCCATGGCAAGTGTTTGCGATGGAGGGTGGACTTCGGGCTTTCCAGCAGAGTTCGGTTGGATTATCCCGTCGGTCGATGAGCGTGACCGGCAGCGGTTCGTCGACTGACCCTACGTCCGGGTGAACGTGGGTAAGGCCGTCTATTCAAATGTCAGGAAAGATTCAACAGGAGAAACAGCATGTTCAGTCACATACAGATTGGCGCGCGGGACCTGCCGAAAATGGTCGCATTCTATGATGCCGTGCTCGGCTGCCTGGGCTTGGTGCGCATGGAGAGCGAGGATGACTCGGGGCCACCGGGGGAGGGTTGGCATCAGCCCGGCAAGCACTGGCCGCAGGTGTTTGTCCAGGTGCCCATCAACGGGCTGCCGGCGACGTGGGGCAATGGCATGCAAGTCAGTTTCGCTGCTGAATCACAGGAAGCGGTACGCAACGCCTGGCAGACGGCACTCGACATGGGCGGTTTCGACGAAGGCGCGCCGGGCCCGAGGCCGCAATATTCGAAGGACTATTACGGCGCCTATTGCCGTGATCCGGAGGGGAATAAGTTGTGCTTTGTGCATACGCCGGACATGCATGACTGACACCAGCATGGTCTGAGATTGGTGCCTTTGTGGCGAGGGGATTTATCCCCGCTCGGTCGCGCAGCGGCCCTGTTTTTTGCGGTCGCTGCGCAACCGAGCGGGGATAAATCCCCTCGCCACAAGAGATTCGGTCAGGCTCGGGATTTCAGGCTGCGCTCCATCCGCGCAATCCCTTCCTCCAGCAACGCCCGTGGGCAGCCGAAGTTCAATCGCACGAACTGCCCCGCGTCGTCGCCGAAATCCAACCCGGCACTCAAGCCGACCTTGGCTTCCTTGAGGAAGAAACCCTGCGGGTCGTCCAGGCCCAACCCGGAGCAATCCAGCCACGCCAGGTAGGTGCCTTGGGGCACGGTCATGGTGATGCCCGGCAGACGGGTCTTCACGGCTTCGACCAGGTAATCGCGGTTGGCTTGCAGATAGTCCTTCAAAGCCTCCAGCCACGGACCCGCTTCGCTGTAGGCCGCACGGGTGGCCTCGAGGCCGAGGGCGTTGACGCTGTCGACCATGCCGGCCCTGGCCGCGTTGACCCGTTCCCGCAGCTTGGCGTTCTGGATGATGGCAAAGGAGGTCTTCAGGCCGGCGATGTTGTAAGCCTTGCTGGCGGACATCAGCGTGATGGTGCGTTCGGCAATCTCTGCGCCAAGGGTGGCGGTGGGGATGTGCTTGCGACCGTCGAAGCACAGCTCGGCATGGATTTCATCCGAGATGATCCAGGCGTCCTGCTCGACACAGATGTCTGCCACTGCCTTCAATTCGCTGTGGCCGAACACCTTGCCCAGCGGGTTGTGCGGGTTGCTCAGCAGCAGCGCGCCGCCGCCGTGCAACGCAGCTTTCAGCCCGGTCAGGTCCGTGTGGAATTCGCCGTTGAGCGGGTTGAACGGCAGCTCCACTTTCTTAAGGTCCCAGTTCCCCGGGGCGTTGCGCAGCGGCGGGTAGTTGGGCACCTGCACCACGACGTTCTGCTGCGGTTCCACCAGCGCATGCAAGGCCATGTTGAAGCCCGGCTCGACCCCTGGCAGGAAGAGGATCTGCTGGGGCTCGACGCGCCAGGCGTATTTGCTCCAGAGGTCGGCGACGATGGCGGCGCGAAGGTTGTCCTGGGCCACGCTGTAGCCGAGCATCGGATGCTCCAGGCGCTTGCGCAGCGCATCGACGACCACCGGTGGCGCGGCGAAATCCATGTCGGCCACCCACATCGGCAATACCTCGGCCGGGTAGCGGCTCCACTTGGTGCTACCGGTGCCGTGGCGCTCGAACACCAGGTCGAAATCGAAAGTCATGGTGGTTCCATCAGGTCGGGGAAGGGTGGTCGCCATGATAAAGCAAACTTCCCGCAGGAAAAGATCGAAGTCCTCCCGAGGCAAATGTATCGCTGTGTATCCAGAGCCTTCGTAGACACGAAACGATTCCTCCAAGCCCATCGGCGACACACCCGAGATACCTCACCGGCGTCAAATGAGCCCCATCGAGACAGCACACGCCGTCCCAGGTATTCACTCAAACGTCGGAGACATCGCCATGAACATCAAGCACCTCAGCATCGCTTCACTGTTTGCCATCCTCAGCCTCGGCGCTGTGGCAGCCAGCGCCCAGGACGCCGTCAAGCCGCACACCTACATGTACGGCGATCACCTGGACATCGCCAAGGTGCTGTCGGTCAAGCAAGGGGCGGGGTCGGGCTGCGGCGTCGTCGAATCGCGCATGACCTACCTGGACTCCACCGGCGCGATCCGGGCGCTGGACTACAGCGCGATTGCCCAGGATTGCGGCCAGGACAACTGAGGCGTCGGCCTTCAAGGAGATCTACCATGTACACCACTTTGTCGAAGCCAGAAAACCTACAGCGCCACCGTCGCCGGTTTGCACCCACCGTCCTCGCATGCGCGCTGCTGCAACTGGGCGCGTTGGGATTGGCATCGTTCCAGGCAAATGGGGCCGATGTTCCCGCCACCACTGTCGGCACGATCATTCCGGGCAGCCACACTTCGTTCGGGCCGTTGAAGCATGTCAAGGCTGGCCTGTTGGATGTCGCCTACGCTGAAGTCGGTCCCGCCGACGGGCCGGTGGTGATCTTGCTGCACGGCTGGCCTTACGACATTCACAGTTATGCGGATGTGGCGCCGGCGTTGGCCGAGAAGGGCTATCGCGTGCTGATCCCCTATGCCCGGGGCTACGGCGATACACGCTTCCTGTCGGGCAAGACCCTGCGCAACGGCCAGCCATCGGCGCTGGCCAGTGACCTGATCGATTTCATGGACGCACTGAACATCAAGCAAGCCGTGCTCGGCGGCTATGACTGGGGCGCGCGAACCGCCGACATCGTCGCAGCATTGTGGCCGGAGCGTGTGAAAGCGCTGGTTGCGGTGAGTGGCTACCTGATCGGCAGCCAGGAGGCCGGCAAGGCTCCGCTGCCGCCGGCCGCCGAGTTGCAATGGTGGTATCAGTTCTACTTCGCGACAGAGCGTGGTCGCCTGGGCTACGAGAAGAACACCCATGACTTCGCCAAGCTGATCTGGAAACTGGCCTCGCCGAAGTGGAGCTTTGACGACGCGACCTTCGATCGAAGCGCCGCGGCCTTGCAGAACCCCGATCACGTGGCTGTCTCAATCTACAACTATCGTTGGCGCCTGGGGCTGCTGAAGGGCGAGGCCAAATACGCAGGGCTCGAAAAGAAACTCGCGACCTTTCCGTCCATCGCCGTGCCGACGATCACGCTTGAGGGCGACGCCAATGGTGCGCCGCATCCACCGGCAGAAGCCTATGCCAAGCGCTTCACCGGTAAATACCAATATCGACTGATCGACGGTGGCGTGGGTCATAACCTGCCGCAAGAGGCACCGCAGGCCTTCGCCCAGGCTGTGATTGACGCAGACCATCTGTGAAGTCGCCGCAATAGCTGACAAGCGGTGTCCCCGTGGCGAGGGAGCTTGCTCCCGCTGGGCTGCGCAGTAGACCCCACAAGGCTAGCTGGGATCAGCCTGACACCCAGCGGTGGCTGGTTTGGGGCCGCTTCGCGACCCAACGGGAGCAAGCTCCCTCACCACGGGTTTGGCATCCACTTCCAATCAAGCCAGGCTGAACGGCAACTGCCGCAGTGGCTTGCCCGTCAGGCTGGCAATGGCATTGGCAAACGCCGGCGCCAAGGCCGGCAGGCCGGGTTCGCCCATGCCGGTCGGCGGCTCGGCGCTGGGGACGATGTGCACGGCGATCTGCGGCATGTCGGTGATGCGCGGCACGCTGAAGTCGGCAAAGTTGCTTTGTTGCACGACGCCGTCCTTCAACGTCACCGCGCCACCAGGCAGGCACATTGACAACCCCATCAGCGCGGCGCCCTGTACCTGGGCTTCGACGCTGCGCGGGTTGACCGCCAGATTGCAATGCACGCCTGCCGTGACGTTGTGGAGCACCGGACGGCCATCCTGCACCGACGCCTCGACCACGTAGGCCACCACCGAGCTGAACGACTCATGTACCGCCACGCCCCAGGCTTGGCCGGCCGGTAGCTGGCGCTTGCCGTAGCCGCTCTTGTCCACCGCCAGTTGCAGCGCGTCACGATGGCGCGGGCTCTGCTCGCCAAACAGCTTCATCCGGTATGCCACCGGGTCCTGCTTGGTGGTGCGGGCGATTTCGTCGATCAGGGTTTCCATCACGAAAGCGGTATGGGTCGAGCCGACGCTGCGCCACCAGAGCACGGGCACGTTGAGCTTCGGATGATGCACGGTCAATCGCATCGGCAATGGATACGGATCGCGCATGCCCTCCGTGGCGGTGGGGTCGATGCCGTTTTTCATCTGCCCGGCGAACAGGGTGCCGGTGAGGATGGATTGGCCGACCAGGGCGTGGTCCCAGGCCAACACCTTGCCGCTGTCGTCGAAGCCGATGCGCGCGCGGTGCAGGTGCATGGGCCGGTAATAGCCGCCCTTGATGTCGTCTTCCCGGCTCCACAGGGTGCGGATGGGCGCATCGAGCCCGGCGGCGCGGGCGGCCTTGGCGACTTCGCAGGCCTGCACGACAAAATCATTGGTGGGCACGCCGCGTCGGCCAAAACCACCGCCCGCTGTCTGCACATTCACCTGGACTTGCTCGGGCTTGAGGTTCAACACCTTGGCCGCCGCCGCGCCATCGCCGCCGGGGAACTGTGTGCCCACCCATAATTGGGCACGGCCCTCGGACAGTTGGACGGTGCAGTTCAGCGGTTCCATGGGCGCATGGGCCAGATAAGGGAATACGAACTCGGCCTCCAACTGGTGCGGCGCGGAGGCCAGGGGCTTCATATCGGCATCGAAGTGCAGCGGGCCGGATTGGCCAGCCAGCTCGCGGTACTGGGCCAGTTGTTTTTCCGTGTCGACTTTTTCGACCTTGGCCGCGTCCCATTCGACTTTCAGCGCGTCACGACCCAGCTTCGCCTGCCAGTAACCGTCGGCGATCACCGCGACACCTTCGGCACCGCCATCAAGCGGCACGCGCAGCACGGCTTTTACGCCTTTGGTGGTGCGTGCGGCGCTGTCGTCCAGGGAGGCGATGCGGGCGCCGAACACCGGCGGCCGGGCGACCACTGCGGTGAGTTGCCCCGGCAAATGCACGTCGATGCCGAAATCCTGCTGGCCGCTGCTCTTGGCCTTGGCGTCGAGGCGGTTGGTGGCCTGGCCGATGATGCGAAAATCCTTGGGATCCTTGAGCGTGACCTTCTCCGGCACGGGCATCGCCATGGCGGCTTCGGCCAGCTCGCCGTAGGTCGCCTTGCGGCCGCCCGGGCCCAACACCGTGCCGTTTTGCGTGGTCAGGCTGGCGGCGTCGACGTTCCAGCGCGCCGCCGCCGCGGCCAGCAGCATCGACCGGGCGCGGGCGCCCAGCTCGCGGTATTGGGTGTAGCTGTTCTTGATCGAATTGGAACCGCCGGTGAGGTGGATGCCAAAGGCCGGGTCCATGTAGGCCGCGTCGTTGCTGCCGTTGCGCGTGCGCACCAGGCTCCAGTCGGCGTCGAGTTCTTCGGCGAGGATCATTGGCAGGCCGGTCTGCACACCTTGGCCGAACTCCAGGCGATTGATCGTCACCGTCACTTCGCCGCTCGGCGCGATCTGCACGAAGGCCGAAGGTTGCTGGGTCGGCTTGAGGGGGCCTTCGCCCGCGCCATTGGCTTGCTGCCCAAGGGCCAGGTGAGGAAACGCACCCAAGGCCAGGCCGCCGATGCCGACGATCTTGAGGAAGCTGCGGCGGGGCAGGGTCGCTGGACCGTCCGCATCATCGCGCTCAAGCAGGTGCTGCAAGGCACGCGGAAGTTCGGTTGGAAAAATCTCGTTGAGCATGGCGAACTCCCTGTCAGGTGAGGGCTTTGGCGGCATCAGCCACCGCGGCGCGGATTCGGGCATAGGTGCCGCAGCGGCAGATATTGCCGGCCATGGCCGAGTCGATCTCGGCCGGTGTCGGCTGCTTGCCCTTGGGCTGGGCCTTGAGGAATGCGGTGGCGCTCATGATCTGGCCGCTTTGGCAGTAACCGCACTGCGCGACATCGTGCTTGACCCAGGCTTCGTGCACGGCGCTGCCGACCGGGTCGCTGCCATCGGTGGCTGCTTCGATGGTGATGATCTTCTTGCCAACCGCCGCCGCGACCGGCGTCACGCAGGACCGGATGGCCTGGCCATCCAGGTGAACGGTGCAGGCGCCGCACAAGGCCGCACCGCAGCCGAACTTGGTGCCGGTCATGCCCAGCGTGTCGCGCAGGGCCCACAGGATCGGGGTGCCAGGGTCTACGTCAACCGTGTGCTCACGGCCATTGATATTGAGGGCGCTCATAGTCGGACCAGCTCCAGATGGTTGGGCACCGATTACTATAGGAAGCATTGGGGACGATAGCTTGCACGATCCGGTCCGATGATTGCCCAATCTTGCAAATCACCAGCCGTTTGTTTGAAACGATCACGCCAAGATGTGGGCGCGGCATACCCTCGTATGGTATCGAGCGCGCCACGCCACGCCGCACACTCGTTCTCCAGGTGAACCGTTTTCTGGCACAGGAAAGACGGTTCGCCCCATTCATGACAGGAGAGCGATCATGACGATGCATCAGCAAGACACCGCGCAAAAACAAGCGATCCAAGGGGTATCCGCGACCGAAGAACTGGTTCCGTCGCGCTACGCACTGAAGGTCGGCGACATCGATGTGCTGGTGGTCAGCGATGGCGTGCTGCCGCTGCCGACCTCGACCATGTCCACCAACGTCGACCCGGCCGCCCGCGCCGCGTGGTTCAAGGATATGTACCTCGGCCCCGACGCATTCGATTGGGCGCTGAACGTGTTGGTGGTGCGCAGCGGCGAGCAGACCCTGCTGGTCGATGCCGGACTGGGCGGGCAGTTTCCCGGCTTCCCCCGCGCCGGACTGTTTCCCAAGCGGCTGGAGGCGGCCGGTATCGAGCTGTCCTCCATCACCGACGTGGTCATCACCCATATGCACATGGACCACATAGGCGGGCTGCTGGTCGATGAGGTGAAGAACAGCTTGCGGCCCGATGTGAAGATTCATGTGTGTGCGACCGAAGTCGAGTTCTGGGCGAACCCCGATTTCTCGCGCACCGTCATGCCTTCGCCGATACCGGAAGTGCTGCACACCACCGCGCGGCAATTCATGGAGGCGTACCACGACAAACTGCACACCTTCGAGCAGGAACATGAGGTGGCACCGGGCGTCGTGGTCAAGCGCACCGGCGGACATACCCCAGGGCACAGTGTCGTGCACGTGACGTCTGGCCGCGAAAAGCTCACGTTTGCTGGCGATGCCTTGTTCCCGGTGGCCTTCGACCATCCCGACTGGCAGAACGGCTTTGAGCATGACCCTGAAGAAGCGGTGCGCGTTCGTGTACGGCTGATGCAAGAAGCCGCGGCGAGCGGCGAGCTGTTCGTGGCCACTCACCTTTCGTTTCCTTCCGTGGGCCGGGTGGCGGTCAACGGTGATGCGTTTCGCTGGGTGGCGGGGTCCTGGGATTATTGAGCGTGGGCTGGGCCCGGGTGTTCGTCCGGGCTCATGCTTTCTCCTGATGGGTTTGCTCACCCGATCACGCTTGGCTGAACTGTTCCTGAACAGAACTCATTGGACGATTTACTCCGCGTATCCGCGGACGTAATCTTCGCGGGTTTTCATCAATAGCGGAGACCCTCAGTGGGTACTTGTTCGAGTGACAGTTGTCGGCCGGTCTCGGTAACCGGCACCTGCTTGGCAAGGTAACGCGCATCCATTTCGATGCCGTTGTCTCGCCAAAAAGCGAGAAGCGGCATCCCGGCAGTGGCCAGACCTGGCCTTGCCTCGATCCTCTCTCATCGACGCTGACCAGCACCGGTAAACCTCCGGATGCTACGGACGCGCCTGCCTTTAGGGGCGGGCGGGCCAGGCTGACTGCACCCTTCAACCTGGCGCGGTCCGGGCGGCCGTACCTGCACGATGGTTTCCACGCGCAGGAGCAGCACCATGCACATCACTCTGTTGAAACAATTCTTCGCCGGGTTCCTGCGGACTCGGCATATTGCCCGCCATTTCCGCCGCCTGGCGATGCTCGAGAGCGTGACTGACGCCAGCGTCAGCCGTGAAGTCCCACCGACCCTGGCGCATACGCTGGTGACGGCCGCCAACAGCGATGCCCTTCCGTTGCTGAATACGCTGGGCAGCCGTGTCGATGGATTGAATGTTCAGGAAGCGGACGCCCTGCGCCTGCAATTCGGCCTCAATGAGGTCGAGCATGAGCAACCGCTGCCGTGGTGGGCGCACGTGTGGCACTGCTACAAAAATCCGTTCAATCTGCTGCTGACGCTGTTGGCGGTGGTTTCCTGGCTGACCGAAGACATCAAGGCCGCCACGGTGATCTTCTCCATGGTCGTGCTTTCGACACTGCTGCGCTTCTGGCAGGAGGCCAAGTCGAACAAAGCCGCTGACGCCTTGAAAGCCATGGTGAGCAATACCGCCACCGTGCTGCGTCGAGACGCCGTCAAACGCGTGGAATTGCCGATCAAACAACTGGTGCCCGGCGACTTGATCGTGTTGTCAGCCGGGGACATGATCCCTGCCGATTGCCGGGTGCTCAATGCCAAGGACCTGTTTGTCAGCCAGGCGGCGATGACGGGTGAATCGATGCCCGTGGAGAAGTTCGCGCTGCAACGGGACGCCGGCGTCCGCAACCCGTTGGACTTGGAGAACATCCTGTTCATGGGCACCAATGTGGTGTCCGGTGCCGCCACCGGAGTGGTGCTGACCACGGGCAACGGCACCTATTTCGGTGCGCTGGCCCAACGGGTTGGTGCCACTGACCGCGCCACGACCTCCTTCCAGCAGGGCGTCAACAACGTCAGTTGGCTGTTGATTCGTTTCATGTTCGTGATGGCGCCCCTGGTGTTGTTCATCAACGGTTTCACCAAGGGTGACTGGACCGAGGCACTGCTCTTTGCGTTGTCGATCGCCGTGGGCCTGACCCCGGAGATGTTGCCGATGATTGTCACCTCGACCCTGGCCAAGGGGGCGGTTTTCCTTTCGCGCAAGAAAGTCATTGTCAAGCGCCTGGACGCCATCCAGAACTTCGGTGCCATGGACGTGCTGTGCACCGACAAGACGGGCACCTTGACCCAGGACAAGATATTCCTGGCGCGACACGTCGATGTCTGGGGCGAAGAATCCGACGATATCCTGGAAATGGCCTACCTCAACAGCTACTACCAGACCGGCCTGAAGAATCTGCTGGACGTGGCCGTGCTTGAACACGTGGAAATCCATCGCCAACTGAAGGTGGGAACGGCCTTCCAGAAGGTTGACGAAATTCCGTTCGACTTCAATCGCCGGCGCATGTCGGTGGTGGTGGCCGAGCAAGGCCAACCGCATCTGCTGATCTGCAAGGGCGCCGTGGAAGAAATCCTCTCGGTGTGCGACAGCGTGCGCCATGGTGACGCCAACGAGCCCCTTGGCCAGGCGTTGCTGGCGCGGATTCGCCAGGTCACCGCCGCGTTCAACGAGGAAGGCCTGCGTGTGGTTGCGGTGGCCGCGCAGCCGATGGCGGTCGGGCGCGACACGTACAGCCTGGCGGATGAGCGCAACTTGACGTTGATCGGCTACGTGGCGTTCCTTGACCCGCCGAAGGAAAGCACCGCTCCAGCCTTGCAGGCGTTGAGGACCCACGGTGTGACGGTAAAGGTGTTGACCGGTGATAACGAGTCAGTGACCGCCAAGATATGCCGCGAAGTCGGCCTGGAACAACAGGGCTTGTTGTTGGGTAGCGACATTGAAGACATGAGCGACACCCAGTTGGGCAAGGCGGTGGAAAGCACCAACGTCTTTGCCCGGCTGACACCATCCCACAAGGAGCGGATCGTGCGTGTGCTCAAGGCCAACGGGCACGTGGTGGGTTTCATGGGCGATGGCATCAACGACGCTCCAGCCTTGCGGACCGCCGATATCGGCATTTCGGTGGACAGCGCCGTGGACATCGCCAAGGAGGCGGCGGACATCATTCTTCTCGAGAAGAGCCTGATGATCCTGGAGGAGGGCGTGCTGGAGGGGCGTCGCACCTTCGCCAACATGCTCAAGTACATCAAGATGACCGCCAGTTCCAACTTCGGCAATGTGTTCTCGGTACTGGTGGCGAGCGCGTTTATACCGTTCCTGCCGATGCTGCCGATGCACTTGCTGATCCAGAACCTGCTTTATGACGTTTCCCAGATCGCCATACCGTTCGATCACGTCGACGAGCAGATGCTGAGCAAACCGCAGCGCTGGGAGCCGGGTGAAATAGGGCGCTTCATGCTGTTTTTCGGACCGATCAGCTCGATCTTCGACATCGCCACGTTTGCAATGATGTGGTTCGTCTTTGGTGCCAACACGCCGGACCACCAGACGCTGTTCCAGTCGGGCTGGTTCGTGGTGGGGCTGCTGACCCAGACCTTGATCGTCCACATGATCCGCACACCGAAAATTCCGTTCCTGCAAAGTCGCGCGGCGATGCCGCTGATGTTAATGACAGGGCTGATCATGGGGCTGGGGGTGTTCCTGCCGATGGGACCGTTCGCGCACTACTTCAAATTGCAGGCATTGCCATGGTTGTACTTCCTGTTCTTGCCGCTGATCCTGCTGGCGTACATGGCGCTGACCCAGACGGTGAAAGGGTTTTATATCCGCCGGTTTGGTTGGCAATAATCACCGCCCCGTGGGAACGAGCAAGTTCGCTCTCACAGGGGAAACGTATTCGGCCCTGGCCGCTCCTACTGCGGCCACTGCTCCAACAGGATCGAGACAAACTTCTCCGCCGCCGGAGACAGCGATGCGCCCCGTCGATAGACCAGGCCCAGCGAGCGGTTCACCACAGGCTCGATCAGCGGCACGCTGACCAACGTGGGATGGTCCTCGGCGGGCATTGCCAGGCTGGGCATCGCCGACACGCCGAGGCCGGCCTCGACCAACCCCAGCGAGGTGGACAGGTGCTGCACTTCGTAGAACCACTGCGGGCGCCAGCTCAGGCCGGACAGGGCGTGATCGAGCAGCATGCGGTTGCCGCTCAGGCGTCCAACCCCGATCAACCGATAATCGCTGAGTTCCGACCAGGTCACGGCACTGCGCGCTGCGAGTTCATGGTCCCGGCGGCAAGCCAGCACAAAGGGTTCGTTGACCAGGGGCACGAACTCGATATCCGGGTGTTGGCCGCTCATCATGTTGATACCGAAATCGGCTTCGCCGCGTAGCACGGCTTCCAATCCTTCGTTGGCGCTGAGATCCAGCAGGCGGATGCGGATCTTCGGATAGCGCTCGTTATAGAGCCGGATCACCGAAGGCAAGAAGTAGAACGCCGCCGTGGGGATGCAGGCCAAGGTCACGCGGCCGATCTGCCGCTCCGCCAGTTCGCGGATGTTGAGGATCGAATCGTCGAAGTCGTCCAGCAGGCGCCGCGCCTTGGGCAGGAAATCACGCCCGACGCTGGTGAGGCTGACCTTTCGTGTCGTGCGGTCGAGCAGGGCGGTGCCTAATCCCTCTTCGAGTTTTTTCATCCGTCGGCTCAAGGCGGGTTGCGACAGGTGCAGCGCATCGGCCGCCTCGTGGAAGCTGCCAAGTTCAGCGATTTTCACGAAAGATCGGATGTCCTGGAGCTCGTATTCCATGTTTTCTCTCGGTGGGATGGGCGGATTGACTGGCGTCGGATCCTAAGATAATTCTTTTGTGAAACGCAATAATAGCTCCGATCTTTGCATTGGAATCACTTTTTAAACCCTGCCACTCTTGTGTCCTGAACATCAATTATCCAGATTGATCAACAAGAGTTACTGTTCATGCAACGAATTCCTTGTGTACTCATGCGCGGCGGCACTTCCAAAGGTCCGGTGTTTCTTGCGTGGGATTTGCCGACAGCGATCCCTGAACGTGACGAGTTGCTGCTGAATCTGATGGGCTCGGGCCATGAGCTGGAAATCGACGGCATCGGCGGCGGCAGCCCACAGACCAGCAAAGTGGCGATTGTCAGCCCGTCGCTGCACGCCGATGCCGACGTTGACTACCTGTTCGTCCAGGTCATGGTTTCCCAGCGTCGGGTCGATACCGCACCCAATTGCGGCAACATGCTGTGCGCCGTCGGCCCGTTTGCCATCGAGCAAGGCTTGGTCAAGGCAACGGGCGACCTGACCCGTGTGCGGATCCGCAACCTCAATACCGGAACGTTCGTCAATGCCGAGGTCCAGACGCCGGAAGGCAAGGTCAGCTACGAAGGCGACACCGCCATCGACGGCGTGCCGGGCACGGCTGCTCCGGTGCAACTGACCTTCCTTGATGCGGCGGGCAGCAAGACGGGCAAGCTCTTTCCCACCGGGCAATCCCTGGACCTGATCGACGGCATCCCGGTGACCTGTATCGACATGGCCATGCCGATGCTGATCGTCGAGGCGAGCCAGTTGGGCAAGCGCGGTGACGAAAGCCCCGCAGAGCTGGACGCGGACAAGGCGTTTTTGCAGCGCCTGGAATCCCTGCGACTCAAAGCCGGGCTCGCCATGGGCCTGGGCGATGTCAGCGACAAGGTGATTCCCAAGCCGGTGCTGGTGTCGGCGCCAAAGTGCGGCGGGACGATCCAGGTGCGCTACTTCATGCCGCACAACTGTCATCGCGCCTTGGCGATCACCGGCTCCATCGGCTTGGCGACCGCCTGCGTGACCGACGGCAGCGTCGCGGCCAATCTCATCGGTGGCGCCAGAGAGCCGCGTTTGCAGCGGGTGCGCATCGAGCACCCCAGCGGTGGTATCGATGTGGTGTTGTCCTACACCGGCGAAAAGGGTGAGACCATCCGCGCCTCGGTGGTCCGTACCGCTCGCAGGCTCTTTTCAGGTTTCGTCTACGCCACGGTTTCCCAGCGCCTGGCCGGATAACCCAGGCAGTCCTTGTCATTGCATCAGCTACTCAATAACAACAAGAGATCTGACATATGCTCGCTTTACTTGGCTTGGCCATGGTGGTGGTCTTCACCTTCCTGATAATGACCAAACGGCTGTCGCCGATCGTTGCTCTGACGATCGTGCCGATCATCTTCGCGGTGATGGGTGGTTTTGGCGGCACCACCGGCAAGATGATGCTGGACGGCCTGAAGATGGTCGCACCATCGGCCGCGTTGCTGCTGTTCGCGATCCTGTTTTTCGGCCTGATGATCGACGCCGGCCTGTTCGACCCGCTGATCCGCAAGATCCTCAAGCGGGTCAATGGCGATCCGATGAAAATCGCCGTGGGCACGGCCCTGTTGTCGCTGCTGGTGGCACTGGACGGTGACGGCACGACCACCTACATGATCACCTGCGCGGCGATGTTGCCTTTGTACAAGCGCATCGGCATGAACCCGATGATCCTGGCGACCGTGGCGATGTTGTCGCTGAGCATCATGAGCGGCATGACGCCTTGGGGTGGCCCGGCGACCCGTGCCATCGCGGCACTGGGCCTGGATGCCGGCGAGTACTTCGTGCCGTTGCTGCCGACCATGATCGGTGGCGCGATGTGGGTGGTGTTCACGGCGTTCCTACTGGGCCGTGCCGAGCGCAAGCGCATCGGCAATATCCAACTGCAAAGCGGTGGCGGTGATTGCTATATCAAGGCGATCCTCGAAGACACCCCGCACAAGCGTCCGAAACTGGCCTACGTCAACCTGCTGCTGGTGGTCGCGGTGATGGTCGCGCTGGTGATGGGGATAATGCACTCGGCAATCCTGTTCCTGATCGGCTTCGTGCTGGCGCTGGTCATCAATTATCCCCAACTGGACATCCAGAAGGAGCGCATCCTCGCCCATTCGGGCAACGCCATGACCGTCGTGCTGCTGGTATTCGCGGCGGGGATTTTCGCCGGGATATTTTCCGGGACGAAAATGGTCGACGCCCTGGCGCAAACCCTGGTCGACTGGATTCCGCCTTCCTGGGGCCATCTGTTCCCCCTGGTGGTGGCAATCACCAGCATGCCGCTGACGTTCGTATTGTCCAACGACGCCTACTACTTCGGGGTCGTGCCGATCCTCGCAAACGCCGCTGCCGCCTATGGGATCCATCCGGTCGAAATCGCCCGGGCGTCCATCCTCGGCCAACCGGTGCACCTGATGAGCCCGCTGGTGGCTTCGACCTTGTTGCTGGTGGGCATGGTCGACCGCGACCTCGGTGACTTCCAGAAAGCCACCATCCAATGGGCCGTGCTCACCTCCTTGGTGATTACCGCGCTGGCCTTGCTGACCGGGGCGCTGACGCTGTTCTCCTGATTCACCCGACATCACGTTGCCTGATCGCCTGACGCACCCTCCGCACGCGGGTGCGGGCTGGCCTGCACCCAATAAAAACAATGAGTAGCCAGACATGAACACTTTGCTTACCCGCGGGGCTTTGTTTCCGATCCTTGGGCTATTGCCCCTCGCCACGGCCAGCGCCGAAGGTTTCATTGATGACAGCAAGCTCAAGCTGCAACTGCGCAACGTGTACTTCAACGAGAATTTTCGTGATGAGCACGGCATGAGCCCACGGGCGGCGAGGACCGCCAAAAGCGAACGCACCGAATGGGCCCAGGGCTTCCTGCTCGACTACCAATCGGGTTTTACGCCAGGCACTGTCGGCTTCGGGGTCGATGCATTGGGCCTGCTCGGGGTCAAGCTCGACTCCGGGCGTGGCCGCAGCGGCACTGGTCTGCTACCGGTTCACGATGACGGCCGTGCCGCCGACGAATTTGCCAGCGCGGGCATGACCGCCAAGGCCCGACTGGCCAAGACCACGGTCAAATACGGCACCTTGCTGCCAAAAACTCCGGTGCTGATCTACAACGATGCGCGGTTGTTGCCCCAGACCTATCAAGGGACCCAGATCAGTAGCAATGACATCGACAACCTCACGCTGACGGGCGGGCACGTGGAGCGTTTCAAGCTACGGGACTCCAGCGACAGCATGCCGATCGTGCCCGACGGTTATGGTGGCGACCAGTCAGGCGATTTCAGCTATGCCGGTGGCGACTACAAGCTGACAAAGAACCTGCGCTTGAGCTATTTCCATGGCGAACTGGAGAACTTCTACCGGCAGCACTTCGCCGGGATCCAACACGATTTGCCGCTGGGCCCCGGCGTGCTCACCAGCGACCTGCGCTATTTCAACAGCGCCGATTCCGGCTCGGCCTACGGCGGTAAAGTCGACAACGAGATGCTCAATGGCCTGTTGTCGTACGCCGTGACCGGCCACACGTTCAGCGCGGGCTACCAGAAACTCAGCGGCGAAGCGGGGCTGCCCTACATCAGCGGCGCCACCGTGTATTCCTTCAGCAACGTCGGGATCGGCAAGTTCATCGAGGAAGACGAAAAGACCTGGATGCTCGGTTACGGCTACGACTTCGCTCGCCTTGGCATGCCGGGCCTGACATTGACCAGCCGTTACCTCAGCGGCAACGACGGCAAGTCCAACAGCACCGTGAAGGAGTGGGAGCGTGATGCCGAAATCGCCTATGTCGTGCAGCAAGGCACGTTCAAAGGCCTGGGCGTGAAACTGCGCAACTATGTCTATCGCTCCGATTTTTCCCGGGGGCGCGACAGCAACCGGATCTACGTGACCTATGACGTGGCGCTTTGGTAGATGATGCTGTTCACTTGAGAACCATGATGGACCCGTGG